>CAZVYV010001211.1:0-1001 GCA_964630985.1 uncultured Occallatibacter sp. | reverse complement strand
TCGAACTCTAACCCTCAAATCGGCCTGCCGGGTGCCGATATACCCGGCTAGAAAGCTGAAGGAAATGAAGATTGATGAATTGACCATAGGCGAAGCGCGGCAATTGGCCTCAATGCTCTCAACCCAAACCATCCCCTCCGATGTAACTGGACCGTGGGAGATCGGCAAGAATTACCTCATCCGCACCGTGACCATGATCGATACTGGAAAACTGGTATCGGTCGGACAAACGGAACTCGTGCTCGAATCGGCGGCATGGGTGGCAGATACCGGCCGATTTAGTGGAGCTCTCCAGTCATGCAACTTCAACGAAGTCGAGCCTTTCCTCGAAGGGAAACTAATCATTGGGCGCGGCTCTGTCATCGACGCAATTCAAATCCCCAAGCTCCCCAAAGAGCAGAAGTAGGCCGCGCATGAATCAGGCGATATTAAGAACTGGATTCGATTTGTCGGGGTCGGGGTCGGGGTCGGGGTCGTGGTCGGGGTCGCGGTCGCGGTCGTGGTCGGGGTCGCGGTCGCGGTCGTGGTCGCGGTCGGGGTCGCGGTCGCGGTCGTGGTCGGGGTCGGGGTCGCGGTCGCGGTCGTGGTCGCGGTCGGGGTCGTGGTCGGGGTCGGGGTCGGGGTCGTGGTCGGGGTCGTGGTCGGGGTCGTGGTCGGGGTCGGGGTCGCGGTCGTGGTCGTGGTCGGGGTCGCTATGACCACTATCGCCGCAATCCTCTTGCTTGACGCCGCTGCAATCCTGACCACCTACCACTGTTTTGCAGCAATGGCGCACGGTCGTAGGGCGCTCAACGGCGAACTGGTCCCGATCATCGAACCCTCAACCCTCTACGCAATGCAAACAGATTGGAGACGCTAATGGAATCCATCATGCAACAAATCGACCAGAATGACCTTTGGTTTGCCGTGGCCGTCCTCGCCAGCATCCTGGTAATGGTACTCGTCATCCTCGCCGCTCAATTCCGATGGGAACGGAACTGGAAACGTCAGCGCCGAATCAT
>CAZVYV010001210.1:0-1002 GCA_964630985.1 uncultured Occallatibacter sp. | reverse complement strand
CCATCGGCGAGGATCAGCGGCCTAGCGTGCAGCCAGCGCCACATGCGGGGCCTCCTCCATCTCCGCCCAGTTCGGGCCGACGTTCGCCTCTGCGTCGATCCACAATCCCTGCGGCGCGATCGTAGGATGCACCAGCACCTTCGACGGCGTCACGAGGATCGGATATACCTCCCGCAAGTGCTCGTCCAATAGTTCCTCGCGGATGTGGAACGAGAGCGCGTCGTGGACGTTATCACACAGGCCATACTTCTCGTCGAGGCCGGCGGCGGCCAAGAGCTTCATGTGCTCGCGGATGTAGCCGAACGCAATGTTCGACAGCCAGTAGGAGATCGCCTCCTCCGCCTGATCCCCATGGCCGTAGCACGCCTTCTTGTAGTTCCACACGAACACTTCGTAGAACCGGCGTTGGTGGCCGTATTGCGTGCGCAGGAATTGCTGATCGTGCGCGAGTTGCTGCACCCACTTGTGCCACGCGAATACTTTGGGGAATAGCTCCTCCACCACGTCGAGGAATCCCTGCGCCTCCTTCTGCGACGCGAAGTCCTCCATGTGCTTCTCGTACAGGCCACGCGCCTTCAGGCCGTTGCCGATGCCTAGGATGGCGTGCTTCATGCGGGCGTCGCGAATGTGCTTCCACTCGGGATTCGACTTCAGCCATTTACATTTCGCCTTGATCTCGGCGTCGGAGTGATCGCGCAGGAGCGTGATCGCGTGCCACAGGCCCAGCTTGTGCCCGGTCACGATGGAGTGCATGTCGATGCGGGCGCAGCGGATGTAGTTGGCGTCCTCGGCGAGGAAGCCTAGCGTCAGGACGTGGCAGGATTTGTAGTCCCAATCGACGAAGACGTGGCCGGGCTCGGCGGCGATCATCCGGCGGACGGCCTTCGCGAGGCGGCCGTGCTTCGGGTAATTCTGGATGTTCGGGTTGCGGGATGAGAGCTGGCCGATGCCAGTGTCGAAGGTGAACGTCGTATGCACCCGCCCGTCCGCGTGCGGCTTGAA
>CAZVYV010001209.1:0-1002 GCA_964630985.1 uncultured Occallatibacter sp. | reverse complement strand
CTCTCTGGACGCGGCGATAAGGATATGGGCATCCTGGCACGCGAGTTGAAACTCTGACCGCCAGATAGCCCGAGCCCTGGAGCAGCTTCCCTCAGGGGCTAAAGCCCACTCAGTTTTTCAGGCTTTATCGGCACGGCTGAAGCCGTGCCCTGATACAAGGCTGAATTTGTTTGGTTTTATCGGCGCCGCTAGTGTCGTGCCCTCACATTTCGTGCCTTACAGTATTGATGGGGATATTGAGAGAAGCTGGAAGACTCCGATGCCGATTCGTTTCGACCACAAGCCGGGCCTGGTTGTTTATCTGACGGCCGGCGATCCCAACCTCGACGCAACACGCGCAATTGCACTTGCGGCGATCGACGCGGGCGCCGATGTGATCGAGCTTGGCGTTCCCTTCAGCGATCCGCTGGGTGATGGGCCGATTATTCAGAGGGCCAGTGAACGCGCGCTTGCCCGCGGCACGCGGTTGCGCGACGTGCTTGCAATCGCTCGCCAGATCCGCGACACGCGCCCACTGGCGGGACTCATCCTCTTCACCTATCTGAATCCGATCCTGCGCTATGGGCTTCGCAAGTTTGCCGATGATGCGGCAGCGGCAGGCGCGGATGGCGTGCTGGCCATCGACATGATTGTGGAAGAAGCCGGCGAATATCTGGCCGAACTCGGGCGTGTGGGGCTTGCGCCGGTTTTTCTTGCCGCTCCGACGAGTCCCGATGTGCGGCTGGAGGCAATCGCGAAGAATACCAAAGGATTTGTTTACGCGATTTCGCGTGCGGGCGTCACCGGCACGCAGCAAAGTGTGGCGGCCGATGCCAAGACGCTAGTTGAGCGGATCCGCAAATGGACGAAGCTTCCTGTGGCCGTGGGGTTCGGCATCAGCAACGCGGAACACGTGGCGCAAGTGGCGGAGTTTGCTGATGCAGCAGTGATTGGCAGCGCAATCGTCGCGCTGGTAGAGAAGTCAACCGCTGAGACAGCGCCAGGCGAAGTGGCGCGATTTAT
>CAZVYV010001208.1:0-1002 GCA_964630985.1 uncultured Occallatibacter sp. | reverse complement strand
TCATGGACGCCACGCCCTGCACCGTGAGAACCTGTGCCGATGCCGAGCCCGCCGTGCCCGGCGCCGACCCGGCGATCGTCGTAGTGTCCTGCGCAGCTGTCACCCTTGGAGATGTTGTCCCCGTCGCCCCGGCACCAGTTGCTACCGCGGCGTTGCCAACCAGCAAGTTAGCGTAAATGCCATTTGTAGCTGAGAGGACCACGTTGCCCTGCAAAATATTATCGAACATCCCGTTCGTTGCGGAAAGTGCGGTACCGCCTTGTGTCGGAACTACGCCGTTGCCGTTAACAAGCGAAGGTGAGGTGTTGAGCGCTGTGACCCAGGGAGTCGTCCCCTGTGTGACCGAACCGCCGCCTCCCCCACCACCGCCTCCAAACCCAGTTCCGAGACCCGAGCCACCGGCGAGCACGACAAGGTTGGATGCCGAACCTGTCTGGTCGATGCAGGCACCAAATGTGTTGGACCCGGGCGTCACAAACACGGTGGACCCCGCCGGTACTTGCACTTCGTTGGCCGATGCAGTTGCAGAGCCCACGCCGAGCGTGCAGCTGACCGTCGTCGTGCCGGTGTTTTGCAAAGCGACCGCGGTACCCAGGGGAAGGGCGACCGAGGCAGAGCTGGCTGTCGCAGTCAGCGTGGCGAACGTACCGCCCGGGGCAAAACCGGCCAGTGTCGCCGAGAAGCTACCGCTGATCGGCAGGGGGTTGCTGGCGGACACGGGGGAGAAACATGACGGGCATGGTGTCGTCCCCGACGTCTGCCAGTACATGTTGACTTGCTGCGCAGCGGCGGGAAGCGTCCATAGCAAAGCCGCCAGTGCGAGAAGAACCCTCTTCATCTGCGCCTCACGATCCAGTTGGCCGCCAGCACGAACACCGCGAAGATCGAGTTGTGGGCGATCTGTTGCGGGTTGGGGTTGGGCGTCAGGTACCAGAGCCACCAGGCGCCGGCGCAGGTGATCAGGGTGAACAGGTCGGTCGCCGCGACCAGCGCCCGCTGACT
>CAZVYV010001207.1:0-1003 GCA_964630985.1 uncultured Occallatibacter sp. | reverse complement strand
GTTGGCGATTTCAATGAAGATGGCAACGACGACATTCTGTGGCGCAACACCAACACCGGGGACGTCTACATCTGGCTGATGAACGGGACCACGATTGCGAGTCAGGGCGACCTGGGCATCGTCTCGCCCTCCTCAGGATGGAGCATCGTGGGCGTCGGCGATTTCAACGGGGATGGCAAGGCCGACATCCTGTGGCAGAACACGACAACCGGAGAGGTCTATATCTGGCTGATGAACGGGATTGCGATTGGGAGCCAGGGAACTCCCGGCACCGTCTCGCCCACTTCTGGATGGACTATCGCGGGCGTTGGCGATTTCGATGGAAGCGGCACGAGCGACATTCTGTGGCGGAACAGCACCAGCGGGGAGGTCTACATCTGGTTCATGACCGGAGCCACGATTGCCCATCAGGGTACCCCTGGCACCGTCTCCTCCGCCTGGAGCATTAAAGGAGTGGGGGATTACAACGGGAATGGGAACGCCGACATTCTGTGGGAGAACAGCAGCGGCGAGATCTACGTCTGGGAGATGAACAGTCTCACGATTGCGAGCCAGGGGAGTCCAGGGACTGTCTCCTCCGCGTGGCAAATCTTTACGTTATCTCCGTAGAGATTTCGCAGATGGGCTTCGGTCGGGAGGAAACTCACGGAAGAACTGATGCCGATAGCATGGGCAGGCGAGAAGTGGGCGGACGGGGAGTTGTCAGGGACTCTCTAACGACCGATTGCTTTGCCGTGGTGTTGGGCCGCCCAGCTATCGGTCAAAAGGTAGAGCGTTACTGTTGCTCCTCTGTCATGGGTTGATTCAGTGAAGAGCCGGGGTCCGCGAGACGCGCGGTAATGGCGTCGACATCGTAGACGCAGCCTGCCCAGATTCCGCCACTGGCTTCAACCAGCGCGGCCCATAGCTTTGTATCAGGCGGCAGATCGGGATGTGGTTGCAGATCGGCTCGCGGGGACCTGGCTGACAGACGCCGCGTTCCTTCTGCCGGGGAAAAGGCTTC
>CAZVYV010001206.1:0-1003 GCA_964630985.1 uncultured Occallatibacter sp. | reverse complement strand
TGGGCGATTTCCTACGTCGGCGCGAAGCCGGTCTTTGTGGACGTGGATGACGCCACGTTCAATCTCGACCCGAAGCTGATGGAACGCGCCATCACGCCGCGCACCAAAGCCGTCATGCCGGTGCATCTCTACGGCCATCCATTTGACCTCGATCCGGTTCTGGCGATTTGTAAAAAACACCGGCTGCCGCTCGTCGAAGACACCGCGCAGGCGCACAACGCGAAATACAATGGCAAAATCGTCGGCGCCTTCGGCGATATTTCCTGCTTCAGCTTTTACCCCGGCAAAAACCTTGGCGCGTGCGGCGAAGGCGGCGCGCTCGTGACCAACAACGCCGCGTTTGACAAACGCGCCCGCTCCCTGCGCGAGCACGGTTCCACCGTGCGGTATTATCACGATGAAATCGGATATAATTATCGCATGGAAGGCATCCAGGGCGCGGTGCTCGGCGTGAAACTGAAACACCTGGCGAAATGGACGGACGAACGCCGCCGTGTGGCACATCGGTATCACGAACTGCTGGCCGGCACGCCGCTGCAACTGCCGCGCGAAGCCGGTTACGCCGAAAGCGCCTACCACCTTTACGTCGTCCGCCATCCGCGCCGCGATGATTTGAAGAAACATCTTGAAGCCAGCGGCGTCGGCTGCGCGTTGCATTACCCGTTGCCGTTGCACCTGCAGAAGTGTTACGCGAGCCTCGGCCACAAGGCCGGGGATTTCCCCGTCGCCGAAAAGGCCGCGCGCGAGTGTTTGAGCCTGCCGATTTATCCCGAATTAACCGACGCGCAAATCCAGCGGGTCGTCGAGGTCATCAACCAATTTTTCAAGAAGCGTTAAATTTCTGCTGTCCACGCCCCGTGAATTTCAGGCATAATGCGGCGCGTTTGCCGCAACTTATGAAAACCGCCAAATCCAAAGACTCCGCCACCAGCCGCTGGCTTTCCTACCGGCCCGAAATCAAGGTCCTCGACTGCACCATCCGCGACGGCGGCCTGATGAACAA
>CAZVYV010001205.1:0-1003 GCA_964630985.1 uncultured Occallatibacter sp. | reverse complement strand
CCCAGCGATGATACGTACTGTCTCGTCCTTGATCGGAGTGACAAGAAACGTATAATTATCGGTTCGAGTAGCTACAATTATATCGCCGGAGACCCGCGCATTGCCGTAGACCCACGCATCGCCGGAGACCCGCGCATCGCCGGAGACCTGCGCATCGCCGTAGACCCACGCATTGCCGGAGACCTGCGCATTGCCGTAGACCCACGCATTGCCGTAGACCCACGCATTGCCGTAGACCCGCGCATTGCCGTAGACCCACGCATCGCCGTAGACCCGCGCATTGCCGTAGACCTGCGCATCGCCGGAGACCCACGCATCGCCGTAGACCTGCGATAGGTTGGCTTCTTTCTCGATCCATCCGCCGAGATCGCCAGCCGCTATGCCAATGGTGGCGATTGCTGCTACGGCGCGGATGCGTTGGAATGTGATTCCGAACGCGATTTTGGTCTCGCCCGTAAACTCGTATTTGGCCATGGTTCCCTCCCGTAATGGATTTGATTGCGTGGTTATGCTAGTGTTCCTCCGCTGCCGTTCATCTGGAGTAATGGTGTGGGGTTTCGTCATCGTCATCGACCTCCTGTCGGGAGCCACAAGCGGCTCAATGGCCAATCATTGGCACGGATCGGAGAAGGCGTCAACGATTTTTATTGACGTGGCGAAGATTTTTGTATAGAGGTGAATGCATGGAAAAACGCATACCAATTCTAGCCGCCTACGACGCGGTAATCGAGCGGGTGAAAGCCCTGCATAAGGAACGACATGGCACCGAAACGGGCGCCCTGAAATGGCTGGCTGAACAGCTCGGGGTATCCCGCCAGTCCCTGGACATATGGGGCAGCCGGGCCGGCTTCCCGCCGCGGCACATCCCGAAGCTCGCCGAGATCACCGGCTTACGACCGAATCAAATCAGGCCCAAGTCGGTGCTGGTAGAATTTGAACTGCGAGACTGGGACAACCTGCCGAAATGGCATCGGGATCGGGCGATACGGCGGGCTCGGCCGTA
>CAZVYV010001204.1:0-1005 GCA_964630985.1 uncultured Occallatibacter sp. | reverse complement strand
CTCCTCTCAAGGTCGTCACCAACCCCACGCCGCCCAACGACTTTGTGAGAATCGCAAAACTTGTCGGGCCTGCCGTCGTGAACATCAACACTCAGACTCTGCCCAAGCAGTCTGAGAAGGGTGGCCCTCGCAACTTCCGTCATTTCGCCCCCGGGCAGCCCAACCAGCAGAATCCCGGCGATGACGATAATCAGGACAACGGTCAGCAGGGACAAGGGCAGGACAACTTCCAGGACTTCTTCAACCGCTTCTTCGGCGGCCAGGTTCCCGGCCCCGATGACGGGGGCGATAACGGCCAGGTGCAGGAATCGCTCGGCTCCGGCTTCATCGTCGACTCCAAGGGCTACATCATCACCAACAATCATGTCGTCGATAAAGCCGACAAGATCTACGTCAAGCTTTCCACCGATCCAGACACCCAGGACCTCGGCCGTCCCGCACGCGTCATCGGCGTCGACAAGGCCACGGACCTTGCCGTGATCAAGATCGACACCAGCTCGCCGCTTCCCACCGTCAAGATGGGTAACTCTGACACCGCCGAAGTCGGCGATTGGGTCGAGGCCATCGGCAGCCCGTTCGCGCTCGCGCAAACCGTCACCGCCGGCATCATCTCCGCCAAGAACCGCACCATTGACCAAGGTGCTCCCGGCCAGTTCCAGCACTTCATCCAGACCGACGCGGCCATCAATCCCGGCAACTCCGGCGGCCCGCTGCTGAATATGAACGGCGAGGTCATCGGCGTCAACACAGCCATCTATACGCAATCAGCAGGCTATCAGGGCATCGGATTCGCCATGCCCTCCAACACCGTTGTCTCGGTCTACAACGACCTCATCAGTCCCAGCCACAAGGTCACGCGCGGCTCCATTGGCATTCAGTTCCGCGAGGGATTGTCGGGCGCCGTCAATCGCGTTTACGGCTTCAAGAATGGCGTTCTCGTTCAGGAAGTTCAGCCCGGTGGGCCCGCTGACAAGGCAGGCATCAAGGCCGGCGACATCATCACCA
>CAZVYV010001203.1:0-1005 GCA_964630985.1 uncultured Occallatibacter sp. | reverse complement strand
GTGCGCGTCGAGGCCGAGTACAAGATCGCCATGAAGATCGACGGTGCGCCTTGCGCGTGGGACGCCGGCGACGCCTGGCTCAGGACCAAGGCCGACCTGGCCGTGTGGACCAGGGACGGGGGATGGCTGGTGGACTGGAAGACCGGGAAAGTCCGCGAACAGCCCTTTGAATTGGAGGTCCAGGGTTTGCTGATGCAGGCGAACCACGGCGACACGACCACATGGGAGGGCGAGTATTTCTGGTTCCAGGAGAAACGTGGCGGGAACCGCTACACGCTCAAGCCGGCGGACACTTTCCAGAGGGTAGGGCGCATCTACGGGGAAATGAAACAGTGCTTTGATTTTTCCGACCCCCCATACGCTTTCCCCAAACACCAAAACCCCCTCTGCGGCTGGTGCCCCGTAAGGGATTGCGAGTACAACACATGCTCAACCTGACCACCTGCATTCACGGCACGTCGATCACGCAGCGCTGCGAGAAATGCGAGCCCGGCCCCGAGCCGATCCCCGTCAAGCAGATGCTTCGCGTGGTCCTCAAGACCGGCGGCATGTGGTTCGACATGCACAAGCCGACCGAACCCGATTGGACCCTGCCGGCATTCGTCATGTCGGTGCGCGCTGTCGGCTACATGCTCAACAGCCAGATGTACGTGCCTATGGACGACATTCAGGCGATATTCCTCTACGACGCCGGCAGCCCTCCCAAGAATTTGAACGGCGTCGTCATTCCCTTCGAGAAAAAGCCATGAGGACGCCGGAAGGGAAGGTCAAGGATGCGGTCAAAGCGTTCCTGAAAGAACGCGGGGCTTATTTCTTCATGCCCGTGCAAACAGGGTATGGCAGTCCGTGCTTGGACTTTATCGGGTTTTACAAGGGGAAAGGGTTTGCGATAGAGACTAAACGAAAAGGCGGTCGGATTACACCAAGGCAAAAGTACACGGCAGATGAGATGGTCAGGGCGGGCGCTGCGGTTTGGGTCGTGGACGATTCGGCAGACCTCAAATA
>CAZVYV010001202.1:0-1006 GCA_964630985.1 uncultured Occallatibacter sp. | reverse complement strand
TGAGCGACATGGGCAGCTTCATGAGTAAGTTTGGCGGGTGTCCCGATTGTGAAGAGGACACCCCCAGTCTGTCCCCCAGTAGTGGTTTGGCTGGATTTCTGGACAAGTTCTCCCCCATGACCGAGAGCTACTGGTTCTATGGGCACACCATAGAGATTCAGTACAACGCGCTGGACCACATCTACTACAGAGTTGACCCCGAGCTGGGGAACCTGATAGAATTGGCAGGCGTCACCAACACGCTTCGAATAATCGACAAATCAGCGATGCTTGTGCCGTGGTCTGCCAAGGTTTGCGTAGAGAAACTGCTACGTATCGTCCCCTTGGCTGAAACCCCAGATGAGTTTGGGTCCATCCGATTAGCGCCGTTGACGCTGGTGGAATTCACCAAGCTCTGCATGGAAGCAAAAGGCGCTCACAAGGAACACCTAGAAACTGCTGGTGACATCGGCCACCTCGCACACAAGTGCCTAGAGGACTCGATTCAGTTTGCGATAGACCACACAAAAGGCGTCGTACTGGAGTTGCGCACGGTGCCGGAAGATGAGCAGGCACGCAATGCAGCTAACTCAGCCTTCACATGGATGCAGGCGCATAACGTACGCTGGATAAGCACCGAGAAAAAGGTGTATTCCAAGGAATACGACTACTCAGGCACCATGGACGGCGAATGCCTTGTGGATTCCTGCGACGATCCGTCCTGCTGCACAGAACAGTTCAAGGACTCCCTGAGCATTGCTGATTGGAAGTCCAGCAATCATCTGCATGTCGAATACATCTTGCAGGCAGCTGGAGCTTACCATCATGCGATTTGGGAAGAGTTCGGTGAGAACTTTGAGAATTGCTTCATCCTCAGATTGGGTAAGAATGCTGAGGAAGCTGGGAAGTTCGAACCGTGGCGCATACCTGCTAGGGATTTCCCCGAGGCATTCAAGGGCTTCCTCCTCTGTCTTGAATTGGTGAAGCTGGTGGCCGCTGTGAAAGAACGCATGAGTCTCCAGAAGAA
>CAZVYV010001201.1:0-1007 GCA_964630985.1 uncultured Occallatibacter sp. | reverse complement strand
TCATAGTTGAATAAATCTGTGGGTGGGGTGCCTCTAACACCCTGCCCACTCCCTTATTACTGAATTTCATCAAGAGTTTATAAGTTTGGGCCTGAAGCATTTCGTGCTGAACGGTGACAACCATCCCGTTCGCCCAACGTACTTGCAGGGTATCAGCCGTACACTGTAACCTGCACGGGGATGTGGCTGAAACGACGTAAGCACCGGCCAAAGGCTGGCATGCGCAGGGCAACCGAGATGTCTCTACCACTCGTTCAATCACGCCTGCCGTCCCCACCAAAGTTTACCGTGGACAGTAGCATCGACCGCGCCAGCTAGGAGGTCCACCCGACGCTGGTATTTAAGTTTGTTCCTTTGCAGCACGCAGCGTAAAGGCCGTGTTCAGGAAAAACGTGAATGGAACTGCCACGATACTAGCAGTTCCACCCGAGGGGGTGATTGCCACGAACTTTCACCCCTTCAAACCTTTCGTGGAGGTAGTATGAAAACTATCGAACTGACGCAGGGCTACGTGGCTCTGGTGGACGACGAAGACTATGGTCTATGTGTGAGCATGGGTCCGTGGCATGCAAAGATAAAGCGCAAAACGGCGCTCTCAAGAGATATAGTGTATGCTGCACACACTTTTCCAAATGGAAAAACATCCACGCTGTACCTTCACAGGTTTATATTGGGAGTAACGGACCCACTTGTTGAGGTGGACCACAAAGACCACAACGGTCTCAACTGCCAACGAGAGAACATACGACAGGCCAGCAGTATACAAAATCAGAGAAATCAGCAAAAGAGAAATGTCTCTTCATCAAAATTTAAAGGCGTGTCCTCTCACAGAAAAACAGGGTGGAAAGCAAGAATATACATAGACAATGAGCCGATATACTTAGGTCTTTTTCTTACACCAGAAGAAGCAGCTCTTGCTTATGATGCAGCAGCCCGGGAACTCTTCGGGGAGTTTGCACACACTAATTTTTAAGCGCCTTCTTAGGCTCACAGATCGAGGAGAAATC
>CAZVYV010001200.1:0-1010 GCA_964630985.1 uncultured Occallatibacter sp. | reverse complement strand
GCGGCTAAACAACACGCCGACGAGATGGCGGAAAAGGCCCGTTCCCAGACCGAAACCGAACGCCACAACAAGGCGGTAGAGGCCAAGGAATATCAGCCGAAGCTGATCAGCCAGACCGACCCGAACACGGGTGAAACCCAGCATCTGCTATTCGATCCGAACACCAAGAAGCTTACGCCGCTCCAGACGCCGGTTGATGATGCGGCGGGATCGCCCAAGGGCAAGTTCGTGAGCACGGCCCCGCCCGCAGAGGAACGCCGCAAGGCACCAGCAGCCAGCCCCGAGGCGAGGGATGAAAGCTTTTACCACTACCTGCAGGACAACCGGCCGCCGGGCTATGCCGATATCGTCCGCGGCGTGGCCGATTACGAGATCGATCCGAACAAGGAAGCTTCCCTGCAGAAGGGCGCGCGGGACAGGCTGTATCGCGACGTGAAACAGTTTGATCCTACCTATGATCAAACTCATTTCACCGAAAAGGCAGGCGTTATCCAGAACTTCTCCCGCGGCGCCGCGAGCCAAGCCGTGAACTCTCTCAACGTGTCGGTTGCGCATCTGGCGACGCTTGGACAACTAGGCGACGCGCTGCAAAACGGCAACGTTCCGCTGATTAACAAGGTCGGCAACGCGATCGCCGTGCAGTTGGGCCGTCCGGCGCCAACCAATTTCGACGCGGCAAAGGAAATCGTCGGTGACGAAGTGGTTAAGGCCGTCATCGGTGGCGTGAACTCACAGGCCGATCGTGAGGCGATCAAGCATCTGATCACGTCGACGCAGACCCCAGCGCAGTTGAAGGGTGTGATCCAGACCTTCACCGCCCTCCTTGGAGGACAGCTTGACGGGCAACGCCAGCGCTATCAGGCCGGAACCGGATTGAACAATTTCGACCAGAAGTATTTGGCGCCAGCCACGCAAGATGCCTTGAAGCGCGGCTTGCCGAACTCTCCGGTTGATCCGGCCATTGCTCGCATGGTGTTTCCGAGCGGCATTCCGCAGACGGCAGGAGGCGC
>CAZVYV010001199.1:0-1013 GCA_964630985.1 uncultured Occallatibacter sp. | reverse complement strand
AGCTCAGCAGGATCGGAATTGCCGGACCCTCAACAAGCGGCTTGGTCACTTCGACTTCGCGCTTGACGTAGGCAATCTTGCCGGCCTCGATTTCATCCTGCGCAATCCGGCATGCCTTACTGGATCGAGTGGCGACCAGCGCCTGGGAACCGTTCTGTATCTGTCGCGCACGCCGCGCGGCTACCAGAACCTTCCGATAGTTGGAATCGAAACTAGTTTCAATCGTCATCGGGATCATCTCCAAAGGGAAGCTGCTGCTGGCCAGAGTCGCCATCGATGCCGAAGGCTTCCAGCACAGGTTTGAGCCGCTCCTGCGAATTCGCTTGCAAGCAAGCCGCGGCGACCTCTAAAACACGTCGCGAACGATAAGCGATTACTTCGCCATTGCGATAAAAACGCTCCGACAACACAATGGCTTCCAGTTGCGCTACCGCCCGGTCGAGAACGTCATTGACCAGAATATAGCCGTATTGGCGATAATTCTCAATCTCGCTCCGCGCCTCACCGAGGCGGCGAAAAACCTCCTCGTCGTCCACAACGCCCTCAGCGCGGCTGCGGTTGCGCAGGCGCGTGCGCAGCACTTTGGGGTTTGGCGGCAAAACGAAGATGCCCACGGCCTCTGGCATTTTAGCGCGAACCTGTGCCGCACCCTGCACGTCAATGTCGAGCATCAAGTCGTGACCTGCAGAGAGCGCGTCATCGAGAGACTGCCGGGCGGTGCCGTAAAGATCCTTCCCAAAAACCTCAGCGTGTTCCAGAAACATCCCTGCGTCGATCATGCGTTGAAATTCTTCCCGGGTCGTAAAATGATATTCGCGGCCGTCCTCCTCTGAGCCGCGAGGGGCGCGCGTGGTCCAGGAGACGGCAAAGTCGACACCACTCACCTGTTTGCGTAGCTCGCTTACGAGCGTGCTCTTGCCCGAGCCGGACGGCGCCGAGATGATAAATAAGATTCCCGCCACTTAGTTTCGATCCCTCTCTATCGGGTCTTCCTGTTCTCTGTTCTCTGTTCT
>CAZVYV010001198.1:0-1014 GCA_964630985.1 uncultured Occallatibacter sp. | reverse complement strand
AGCAACCCTGCCAAAAATGTCTTCTTCACAGGAATCTTAAACCTCCGTGGTTTAGATCTGCCGGAATGGGGGGCCTTTCCCTGGCGACTAATAGTATCAACCCTGTGGCCCGGCGTTCGTTGCGCATTGTTGAAAAAAGCGCCTCGCGGACCATTCCGTTCAATTGAGATGCGCTCCGGCGCCGCGCGGCTAGCCGGCAACGGCAACCGACTCCCGGGGCTCGAAAACATTGCCAAGGCGCTGGATCTGGGCGCCCACGCCGATCAGCTTCTCCTCGAAGTGCTCATAGCCGCGATCCATGTGATACACGCGATCGATGATCGTTTCGCCCTCGGCTACCAGAGCGGCCAGAACCAGCGAAGCAGAGGCGCGCAAGTCGGAACACATGACCGCGGCGGAGGTGAGCCGCGCCGGGCCGCGCACCGTGGCGGCACTTCCGTCTACCTTGATGTTGGCGCCCATGCGGACCAACTCCTGCACGTGCATGAAGCGGTTCTCGAAGATGTTCTCGCGGACCTGGCTGACGCCCTCAGCCTGCGTGGCCAAAGCCATGTACTGCGCCTGCATATCGGTTGGAAAGCCGGGATACTCCTCTGTGGAGATGTCTGCGGCTCGGAGCTCAGAGGCGCGGACGCGAATCGAATCGGGGCCAAGAACGTCAATGCGCGCGCCTGCCTCCTGAAGCTTGGCCATCACGGCGCGAAGGTGAGACGTGTTGCAGTTTGCGACAATGAGGTCGCCGCTGGTGATCGCGCCGGCGATGAGGAAGGTTCCGGCCTCGATGCGGTCGGGATTGATGCGGTAGTGCGCGCCATGCAGGCTGCTCACGCCGTGCACGCGGATCGTGGCCGTGCCCGCGCCCTCGATTTGCGCGCCCATGGCGGTGAGCAGCGCGGCGAGGTCGACGACCTCCGGCTCGCGGGCGCAGTTTTCCATCAGCGTATCGCCTTCCGCGAGCACGGCGGCCATAAGCAGATCCTCAGTGCCGGTGACGGTGATCTTGTCGAAGACGAG
>CAZVYV010001197.1:0-1015 GCA_964630985.1 uncultured Occallatibacter sp. | reverse complement strand
GCGGCCTCGGCAGCCAGCACGGCCGCAAACGTGGCGTAGGCCGTCTTGCGGTTGAACCCGGCGCGGCCCAAACATGCGCCGGTAAGAAAATGAGTGACTGGTTCCATGTGTGGGATCTACGAGGCCCACTCGCCCTTGCGCATCAGCGGCTCGGCAGTGCCCGATGCGGTGATGCCGTCGATGTCGAGTTCGGCCGAACCAATCATCCAGTCCACGTGGATCAGGCTGGTGTTCGCGCCTTTCGCGGCGAGCTCCTCCGGCGAAAGCTTGTCTCCGTTGATGAGGCACGAGGAATACGATTGCCCAAGCGCGATATGCGAGGCGGCATTTTCGTCGTAGAGCGTGTGGAAGAAGACAAGGCCACTTTGCGCAATGGGAGACGAGTGGGGAACGAGCGCCACTTCGCCCAGGCGGCGCGCGCCGTCGTCGGTGTCGATGAGTTTTTCGAGAACTTCCTGGCCGCGCGTGGCACGTGCCTCCACGATGCGGCCGTGCTCGAAGCGGACCTGAATGCCCTCGATCATCGTGCCCAGATGCGACAGCGGCTTTGTTGCGGTGACAATGCCGTCGGCGCGGCCCTTGTGCGGCGTGGTAAAGACTTCTTCCGTGGGCATGTTGGGGATGCAATAGTTGCCGTTGCCCGCGGTTGTGCCGCCGCCGAGCCACTCGTGATCGTCGGCGAGGCCGAGACGAAAATCGATTCCGGGTCCGCGATATTGGAGGGCCGAGTAACGCTTCTCATTCAAAAATGCGGAGCGCTTGTGCAGGTCCGCGTCGTGCGCCTTCCACGCGCTCACGGGATCAGGCGTGTTGATGCGGGTGGTGAAAAAGATCGCGCCCCAAAGCTTGGCCATCGCTTCATCGGGTGGATCGTTGGGGAACATGGTCGCTGCCCAGGCGGGAGTGGCGGCGCCAACGATGGTCCAGTTGATCTCGTGGCGCGTGATGAGCTCGAGCGCCCCGCGATAGGCCTGCGAGAGCGCGCGATTGGCGCGGCCCACCTTGTCGGGATCCT
>CAZVYV010001196.1:0-1015 GCA_964630985.1 uncultured Occallatibacter sp. | reverse complement strand
CGTCGGCCATGCGCATCCAGATGCTTGTGTCTGCCAGGGGAAGCACGGGAGGCGAATCGATAATGATCCAATCAAAGTATGTGGTCAGCCGTTCCATGGCGGATTGCAACTGATGGGATTGCAGGAGTTCGAGCGGGTTCGCGGGAGCTTGACCGGAAGGCAGAATCCAGATACCAGCATCCTCAAGGCGGTAGATGCCCGCAAGCTGCCGGCCTTCGTCTTTTACGCATTCAGGGATTCCCGAGGTCATTCCAATCCCAAACATTCGAGGAAGCGAAGGACGCCGCAAGTCCCCTTCCACCAACAGGACTTTCTCATCGGAAGAAAGGGCGAGGGCGCACGCGAGATTAGCAGAGATCGTGCTCTTGCCTTCCTGTGGAATGGTGCTTGTGATCAGGAGTTTCTTCAGCGGTCGAATTCGCCGGAGGTCTCTTAAGCGGACTCCCAACAGCCTGATCGCCTCGGCCGTCGGGTCTTCTTTGTCGGTGAGGCAAACCAAGCGACTCTGCAAGGCAAGCGAAATCGGGAGCACCGGGAATTGTTCCAGGGTTTCCGCGCGTCTGGCCTTGGGCAACGCCTCAACCGTGCGCGGCGCCGGCTTTGGGACCGTAGGAGGTGGCGCGACTTCGACGACATCGAGTCGCTCCTCCAACACGCGTGCAGCCATGTCGAGCTCGGAACGAGAACCGGCAGTTTCCCATTTCGCAGTGGCCCGGCGTTCGGCGAGCCGAAGCAGATCGGGGCCTTGAGGCAGAGCGGAGGAATCGTCCCCGGAACGCTCGCTTTCCGAGCGCTGTAATGCATCAAAAATTCGGCTCACGATGGCTCCCTTTGACTGCAAAACTGTAGATTGGGCCGTTTACTCATTCTGTTGCACAGGCACAAATGCATCGAGACGGAATTCGTTTGCCACATCCTCGATCATCCGCGCCGACACCGTCTGCGACTGCCGGGCGTAGGCACTGATCAGGGCGTTTTCGCAGATGGTGTTGATGAGGCGCGGAAAGCCGCGCGA
>CAZVYV010001195.1:0-1016 GCA_964630985.1 uncultured Occallatibacter sp. | reverse complement strand
CGGTATCACGAGCTCGTGGCGGTCGCGTGTTACAGCCCGAAAGCATTGCGATCCTGGGCGAATTATCCACGGCAATGCGGGATTTGGCAAAGTCGAACAAGGCAAAACGCCGGATTGTGCGGGATGAAAACAGCATGCCGGTCGGGATTGAGGTTGTTCCGGACGACGCAAAGGAATAATGAGGTTCCATGATGGTGTTTTCGCAGCGCGAATTAGAGGGTTACATCCGGATCGATCATCGGGAATCTCCCGGTATTCCGGGTATGCCGTTTCGCGGCAAGGGAGAGCTATTCGAGGCGCCGACGCTCAAGTGCAATCATTTTCCCTGCCAAGCCATTGTCGTCGTCAATCCCAACAGGCAACGCGCCCGCGCCCATTGCCACACCTGCGACCACTATATTTGCGACGCCTGCGAAGCCCTCAAAGCGAAGGGCGTGCCTTGCAGGACGTTTAAGCAAGCCCTCGACGAATACATGAGCGCATTAGCGAAAGGACTGCCAAATGGCACGTAGGATTGTTTCGATCACCACCATCACGCCGACCGCGACGGCGGACACTACGAACTTGGTAGACGCGACCTATCCGTTCTTGTTGCAGGGAGGCTCTGCGTCGCAAGTGAATTACGTCTGGGAATTGTCGATCACTGGGCAGGCTCCCACCACCTCGTCACCGACGAACATGCTGTTTGCGAGGGATTCCACCGTCGCGACTGGAACGAATACCAACGGCACCGGACAGACCGACGCGGCGATGAGCCCATTTACAGCGGCTTTGGCCGCGCCGGCATTTACCGGCAATTCCAATGCCACCACCAAGCCGCAGCGTTCGTCCACGCTCCATTTGCCGAACTGTTCTCTGAACGCCTTTGGGGGGTCATATTTCTGGCGGGCCAACAAGATCGACGAATGCGTGTCGCTATTCGGCAACACCAATACCGGCTCGCAGCTTGGCGAGGTATCGCTATCGTGCTTCACCGGCGGCACGCCTGGCGCGATCGGCGCGCACATGATTTACGA
>CAZVYV010001194.1:0-1018 GCA_964630985.1 uncultured Occallatibacter sp. | reverse complement strand
AAGGAACTGCCTGATTTGGCCGAGAAGCACCTTACACCTGAGGAGCGAGCCGGTGTCACTAAGTCTGAAGTAGGGAGAAAGAACTTCATAGATAAGCTGTCCAAAATGCCAGCCGTCGAGGAGTTCACAGACGCAGCCCGTGCAGGAGAGGGTGGGCGCAAGTGGTATCAAAGAAGTACCCAAGCGTTCGAGGCTATGTCCAAGGAAGCACCTGAGTACTTCGACCAACCCGACGACCTAAAGAAATTCACTGGGCTATTGGCTGCAGGATCACCACAGCAAGCCGTAGTCATGAATATGCGGGAAGCTCTGAATGTATGGACCAACTACGTAGACAAAGGGAGACCCACGGGTAAGGTTCTGGAGAAGATGCTTAGCCAACCTAAAGCTAAGGGCGGATTCACTCTGCCTGATGCTAAGGTTCCCAATGCCATGAAGGCTCTCGCAGGAGAACCCTTGTGGCCCGACATCTCTAAGAATGCTTACTTTAAAGTCCCAAGTTTTGAAGCTAATCTCACAGGTATGCTTGACAAAGTAACCAATGACGGCTGGATGGGATTGTTCTCAGGTATCAAGGGTACAGACTTGAAGGGGGCGAGTTCTTACCACCCAATCTCAGTGATGACGAGAGCTGCAGCTGAAGAACTAGGTTGGCATCCGGCAGAAGCGCAAGCGGCGATATGGGGGTTTATCAAAACCCTTACCGAGAAAGGTGAGGAAGATCCGCAGGCCATACGCAAGTACTCTGAAGACTTCGTGGACATCATGAAGCACGATCCAGAGACTAGATCACTCTTAAAGGATATGGGTATTGACCATGGACAACTCGACAAGCGACTCGCAGCAATCGAAGGAAAGCCAGAAGTCTCCGGCACAACTAGCCCTACTTCTGAAAACAGTTCTAGGCTCGCTCGTGAAAGAGTCGAAAAAGCACGAGGGAAGGGCACCATTCCAGCCCCAAAATCAGGCAACCTCTTCGATGCGGAACCGGAGCGCGGAGATGAAGACGTAGCTTTCA
>CAZVYV010001193.1:0-1019 GCA_964630985.1 uncultured Occallatibacter sp. | reverse complement strand
CGAGCCAGCCCAACAATCCCGATTTCAGGAAACGGCGGGCCCCCGTCGTTGTTCCGCCGGAACTGATCTACCCGGCCGCCACGGCGCGCGCCGCAGAACCCCAGCCTGCCGAACCACCCGTCTAATCGTGCTGCGATCGACCTCGAACGCATCGGCGATATCCTGCACCGGTACCGCGGATTGGTATCGGAGCAGGATCACCGCGCGCTCTTCCGGATTGAGGTGCCGCCGTCCTGGCATTATCGCCCCAGCGAAGCTAGAACGGCCTGTCCTTCGGCACTATCGGTATTCACGAACTCGCTTCCAGTGCTGATTCGGGATGTCGGAGGAGCGGAAAAGTCCAGGATTGGCTTTCCATCCTTCCAGTCGACGACGCAATGCGGAATCTGCGAGCCGCGAACGGGAAATACCGGTTCTCGCGGTTCGCCGACATCCCTAGAAAGACTTGGTATCCTGTGGACCACGAACTCCCTGACCCAACTCATTCTCGCGCGAATAAATTCGGTTTGCGCCGAAGATATTTCATAATCTAGGAACAAAATCGCCTGAGACAAATCCAGATCACCGCGCAAAGCGGCTTGAGAGGCCTCGACTGAAATTGTCAGATCCATTTTTGAACTGTTGTTCTCAATTGTCATTTTTCACCTCGTTTCATCTTCCAATCCTCAGGGTACGCCCTGCGCGCTTGATCTGCTCAATCATGTCCGCCGTGATCTCAGCCGGCGCCTGCTCCATCGGTGCGAAGTGGATCACGCCAGCGTCGGCCTGGTTCGGGCTCTTCTGGCCCGGTGGTGCCTTGATGACAAGGATTTTTCCGACCTCGTTGGTTTTGTACGTGGCCTGGCTGAACTCGGCAACCAGTTGCATCAAGCACGGATTCTTGCTCGATAGCGATATGATGTCGTCCGGATTGCACGGCGCGCCCTCTTTGCCGCCAGTGCGGATCCAACGGACCCAACGCGAGGTCTTCTTGAACCGGTTCCGCATCGCCCACCAGGCCTGCGCCTTGCGATTGGCGA
>CAZVYV010001192.1:0-1019 GCA_964630985.1 uncultured Occallatibacter sp. | reverse complement strand
GACCGGCAACTGGCGGAAGCGCTCGCCAACCGGCGCGCGGCGGTCGAGGCCAAGCACGCGCCGGACATCGAGGCGCATCGGGCGCGCAACGACAGCGTGGTCAAGACCGCGGAACAGGCCAAGTCAGCAGCTGACAACCTGGTCAACGAGGGTTTTCAGGCGATCGAGAAGCAGGCCAACGACGCCATCCGGGTGGCGCAGGTCGGCCACAACGCCGGCGACCTCTGGCGCACCGTGGCGGAAAGCTTTGTCGGCCTGCGCAAGAGCATCGGCGCGCGGGCGAGCAAGATGTACGAGGACGCCGAGACGGCATCGGGCGGGTTGGTGCCCCCGGGGTCGAACGGGTTGTCACGGCCGGCGCAACAACTGATCGCCGAGCTTCCCGAGAGCTTCGAGTCGCTGCACCCGTCAATCGTCAAGAAGCTGCGCGACATGGCGGGGCTGAAGGACCCCAAGACCGGGGAATGGGTCAAGGAGCCGGTCGATGCGACGTGGGTGCAGCTGCACAATCTGCGCTCCCAGATCCGCCAGGACATCAAGTGGAACGACCTGCCATCCGACATCAAGAACGGCACGCTGAAGTTCCTGGACGGCAAGATCGGCGAGGTGCTGCATCCGGTCGAAGAAGCCGCGCACCCGGACATCAAGCGCGCGTCTCAGCTCCTGAAGATGGCTGACGCTTTTTACCGCGAGAACATGGGTCCGCTGAACAACCAGCAGATCAAGGCGCTGGTCAAGGCGCTCGACAGCGGCTTGCAGGCCGACCCCAAGGCGCTGCTCAAGGCGACCATCCGCGAGGGCAAGACCGAGGTTGCCAATACCATCAAGAAAACCGTCGGCCCGCAGACGTGGGACGCGATGCGCGCGGCCGACGTGCAGGACATGGTTCAGTTCTCGCGCATGACCGATGGCACGATCGACGGGATGAAGTTCGCCAAGGAAGTCGAAGAACGGTTCCGGAACGGTGTGCTCGGTGTGTTGCACGGTCCGGCCGGCGAGGCGCGGCTGCGGCAGCAGGC
>CAZVYV010001191.1:0-1020 GCA_964630985.1 uncultured Occallatibacter sp. | reverse complement strand
CGTTCTGGCATGGGGTGCAGATCGTGTCGCCGGCCGATGTCAAGGCAATTTTGGGTTGGGATGTACCAAGACCGTTACGGGTGGTTGTGACGTACCGGCGCAAGATCGTTTCGGAGTTGGACTCGACTCAGGTTGGACGGGCGATTGTCGAGGCGACGCCCGTCAATGAGCGGAAACTAATCAAGCAGTATTTCCTCAGTCCTGATGCTTTCGGAGAGCGGGATTCACCGAACACAATCGCACTCAATCAGCGCAAAGAGTTGGTAGCCCATGAGCTTCCCGAGCCTGAGCCGGCGGACAATGACAGACCGGGCGGGTGGACACTGATGTACGAGCTGCTGGCGAACACGAAGGCCAAAGGGTCACAGGGCGACATGGTGTGGCTCATCTCTGCTGAATGCCCGGAATTGCTTGAATCCTTGCCGGTGCTGATGCGCGACCCGAAAGACCTGGACGTGGTGCTCAAGACCGACAAGGGGCAGGCGAAGCTCGAACAGGACGTTTCGGAAGCTGCGAGGTACGGCCTCAAGAGCTACCTCAGATCGGCCAAGACTCCGATTTCCGTTGTCCGGGCAGAAGTTGCGTCTCAATTTGTGGAGGATGGTGTTATTGTAGAGCCAACGGAACTGGCGATGGCGATGCGGAAGTTTGAGTCGGATCAGCGGAAGAAGTCCAAGAGGCGCACACGATGGTCAGCACGATAGTTTTGGTAATTCTCGCCGTGACGAGCTTTGTCCTCGTATTGCGGGCTAATAATTCCGACAAGAAAATCGCGTTACTGGAGCGCGAGAACCTTACTCTGGCCAAGACCGCGAAGGCGCACCGCGAGAGATTAGAGCAGGCCGAATCTGACGCGAAAAAAGCCCTCGACATTGCAATCGACTGCGAAGCGGTGTATAAAGATCACGAAAATCGTTTGACATCCGTCGAAGGTCAGCCGAAGATTGAAGCGAAGCCGAAGGCGCGTACAGTGCCGTTTCGCCAGTTCAAGTCGGTGGCGGAATCTTTACCGGAGGAAGA
>CAZVYV010001190.1:0-1021 GCA_964630985.1 uncultured Occallatibacter sp. | reverse complement strand
TTGAGCAGCCGCATCGGGTTGCGTGCCGCGCCTGTGAGAGTGAATGCGAACCGGAGCCAGAAGCGGCATGACGCACGCGGTGGTCACACGATTCTTCCGACATGCGATCGGGAGTCCCAAGATCCATTCGGTTACCGTGATCGAGGATGGCATCTCCAGCGATGGACGCGCCTACATCTACCGAAAGGAATACGACGTCGAGTGGTCGCGCAGTTGTGGATACTACCTTTTCCATCACAGCGGCAGCGGCGGCGATACGGTGGTGACTGTTTCCGGACTCTATCATGTGACCGGTGGCGCGGCTGTAAAAGAAGAGCCGGCGGAATGGGTCGACGCGCGCGATCATGCGCCGTGGCGCGGCCGACGTACAAGGGTGATCCGAAAGCGCAACCGCACGCGGCGAATGCAGAGGCCGCCCCGGATGATTGACCTGGAGCCAGGCGAGGACGTGCTAGCATGGCTGGAGCGCGAGGGTGTGGAAGAGCAAGCTGTGTGGTGCAGCGAATGTCATGACCACATCCGAGGCGATGAACTCTGCAAGCATTGCTGGTGGTGCGATAAAATCGGCTGGTATTCGACGCCTTCCGAGCGTTGCGGCTGCCAGACCCGAGGGGCTTGCGAGGCATGAAAACCGTTAGCCTCGAGGAAAAGATTGCGGCTATGTCGGATGTGATTGACGTCGCCCGACGCGGGAAGCGAGCACCAGGGGAGCCAGCGGCGCGGCGGTATCACGTCCTGGCATCGATCGCATCCGACCTCCGCGGCCGGCAGGCGCTCCCGCGGAACAACGCCCTGGGGCAACTGGAGCGCGCCTTAGAGCGGCTGGCGAAGGCACCGCAAACGGATGGATGCTTCGACCGCGGTTACCTGCAGGATCTGGCGCAGACCGTCATCCAGCATTGGGCGGCAATATCGCAATCGCTGGAGGCGTGGGGCGAACTGTCCGACGAATAGGGAAAAATATCCATGGCGCGTTTCGCTGAAACGACTACAGTATCGGTTGAAAAGTCCCGGGCCGAGA
>CAZVYV010001189.1:0-1025 GCA_964630985.1 uncultured Occallatibacter sp. | reverse complement strand
TCATTTTCCCTCACTCGATTTCGGCATGACCACGATAGGCCGGAAGTCAGGGAAGGCTTGGTACGGATACTTACTCACAAGCTCCTCCACCCAAATTCCGTCGATTGTGTACTCGTTGCGATCAGGCCAGCGGCCTATCTTTCGACTCACAACCGCATTGGCAGTATCGACAAAACAACAGCGGGGAGGATCATGGAAGAATCGCGACCCGTGGCGAAGGATCGGGAAGAGTGCCCACATGCCGACCATTTCAGACAGTTTCGCTGCGATGTCTTTGAGTACGTCGGGATCGGCCAGCCAATTGTCGTCGTCCAAGTAGAGGATGTAGTCCCCTGTAGTTTTCTCCCACGCCAGGTGGCGACATGTATTGCCAAAGTTGTTGTGCGGTATTGAGCACTTCCACACTTCTCGGCGCGGATCATACGGAATCCTGTGAAACAGAGAGCCGTTAAAGTCTTGGCTGTCCACCACGATGAGGTGTTCCCACTCAATCCAGTTCTGCGTGCTCACCGACTCGCAACACTTGACCAAGCTCTCGCGTTGGATCGTGGGCGTAATGATGCTGAACTTCATTTCAAAGCCTCCAACTTGATAAGCAGTTTTGGCCCGTCGCGCATTGTTCTCGTATATGACTCGACGAGGTTGAAACAAGCCTTTATTCCGTAAGCTACGGCGTATTGCCTGCGGTACTCATGCCCATTTGTGTAGTAGAAAAAACTCCTTCGGTTCCAGAACGTCACATGCGTAGGATCGGCGAAGGCGCACTCTCCATTCGTCGTTGGCACTTCGATTTCTGCAATCGCTCCCGGCTTCAGAACGCGCCACATTTCGTTCATGGTGCGGGTCTTGTCCGTCAAGTGCTCGATTATGTCGATAGCAAGAATTGCGTCGATGCTACTATCCTCCCACGGCCACCAATCATTCAGGTCTGCAATCGCGTCCGCTGGCGGAACGCGATCCACGTTCATGTAACCAGGATGGTGGCTCGATGAGCAGCCGAGATTGAGTTTCATGCGACCCCCTTC
>CAZVYV010001188.1:0-1026 GCA_964630985.1 uncultured Occallatibacter sp. | reverse complement strand
TCGCTAACATTGCCCACTGGGCTTTCGATTTGATTGGCATTTTGTTCTCCTTCTTCATTCATTCCAGCTTCTTGTAAGCCTTCGTTTAGTTCTTCTTGAGATGGTTGTATCGGCTCTTCTTTGGGCAAAGTAACAACATCGCCTCCCTCTGTTGCAATCTGATGATTGCCTTCTGCATCTTCTCCTACCTTATACCCCTTTACTGTTCCTGTATCAGTTTGAGCTTCTACCTGGTCGCCTACTTCTAAAGGTTCAGGTCCACCTTCCCCTGTCATAGCATTCAGTTGACCTTCAGGAACCTCTTGATTCTTAGGCTGTAAATAATCTATAGGCCCAGTCTTCTTATAGCCCCTACCCTGCTTAGGTGTGATTCCAGTGTCATACTTGAGGCCACTAGCAGTGCTAGAAACATCAGGCAATACCCCTCCAAGAGGAGCTTTAGTCGTTGCGGCCTGTTCAGGAGCTTGTTCTTGAGGCTCAGGAACATTAACTTTATCGGTAGGTTCCTGTTGATGCAGCCCAAGAATTCTGCTGAGAGGATTCTTATTACCAGACATAACAGCGCCGCCAAGAGCCTGTGCACCCACATCTGATATGGAAGGGAGCTGACCAGTTGTAGCATAGTTGATTCCTGAGTTGATTGCAGGGTTGACGGCACTGTTAAGTAGTACAGAACGAAGAGCTTGCTTGTTTCCTGCTAAGGCACGGAGAGGCGTACTAAGGCTAGGAGAGCCACCACTAGCAAGAGCACTAGCACCAATATCAGTAGCCAAAGAGACAAGGGGGTGTTCTCTGTTTGCTTGTTCCAACTCTTGTGCTTGTTGTGCATTAGTTTCATCTGATTGTATTCCATGTTGTGCTTTTTGACCTAAGATGCTTCCAGCGGTACCACCTAAAGCTCCTACTCCTGCTAATGCAAGATCAGCAGGAATACCAGCTTCAGGTCCAGCTAACCAAGGAGCTAAAGCTAAAGCTAAAGAGCCAGCCCCCAACATTCCAGCTCCACCACCTATATTTCCGCCAGCT
>CAZVYV010001187.1:0-1026 GCA_964630985.1 uncultured Occallatibacter sp. | reverse complement strand
TTCACTCTCGATACTTTCTAATTTCGAGGTAAGTGACGGGGATGACGGTGAGCAGACAGTAAGAGATCAGCACCGCGAGAGCGGAAAAACTAAGGTTGTCGATCGCTTTGTTGGCGAGGATGAACGCGCCAATCAGCGACAAGAGCAGCAAGCCGCGCGCGGAGAGCGCGTAGCCCAACGCCGCGAACGCCGCGATGACGACTTCAAGCGTCTGGTCGGATTTCGTCGGAGCCGCCGGCCCCGGAGGCGGCGTCAATTCCGGCCCCGGCCGCTTTCTTCGGGCGTCCTCGTGGATTTCTTCCACCTTCAACTGGTGAACCGTTGAACTGGTCGCGGAGCTTGTCAAAAGGAGATTCCTTCTTTTCGGGAGGCGCTAGGTCTTTTCGACGCTCCAACCACGTCATGACGGCCGAAAAAACCTTAACCTGTTCCGACAGATCGACGGTTTTGCCCTCGGTCGTAGGAATGTTATCCCATAAGCCGGCGCTCTGCAATAATTGCGCGGCGGCGGCGTCGCATCGCGCCAATAGATCGACTTCGTTGCTCACGGGATGATGCCTCCGCTGCGTAGATGGTGTACGCCGGCTTCATAACCGACCGTCGCGACCAGCGTCGCGCCGAGGATCTTGAGCAAATTGTTGCGATGCCGCACGGCGTCTTTGTGCTTTTGAAACTCGGCTTCGGCGGCGCGAGTGTCTTGCAGCATCTTGTCGTATTGCGTTTTGGTAATATACTTATTTTTCGGAGCAACCATCTCGTCCGCGAAATCCTCTATTTTTCTCGCGAGTCGCTCGGGCGGCAGATTTTTTATCGCGATCTGGAGGTTCTCGTAGCGATCCGCGATGTCCTTGGCTTTCTGCCTCTTGGCGATAATCTCCTGCAAATTTTTCTCGGTGGCGCCCCCGCGCTTCTCGATCTCCTTGACACCCTTGCCCAGTTTATCGAGAACTTCCTTGTTCAGACGCTCCGTTTCCTTGATCTTAGCCGTGGCGGCTTTCTCCCCCGCCTTGGCTTCTTCCACGGCCT
>CAZVYV010001186.1:0-1026 GCA_964630985.1 uncultured Occallatibacter sp. | reverse complement strand
CGAGGACATGTACGGTGCGAAGGGGCGCCCGCTGGCGAGGCAGGCGATCGAGGCCGGACCTTGGCCGACTCCCTCGGCGGTCAGCTACGGCACCAACCAGGGCGGAGCGGCCGGGCGAACGGGACCGGTGCGGGGGTCGATCGAGACGATAGCGCGGTCGACATGGATGTCGCCGAGATCGACCGACGGCGAGAAAGGGTATCAGCCGTACACGCCGGACAAGGGGGCGACGCTGGCGGCGCACGCGATATGGTCGACGCCGCGCGCCTCGCCGAACGAGAACCGGACTACGAAGGTGACGCCTTCGCAGGTGGACGGCAAGCATGGCCAGTATCTGGCGGTGCAGGCATTGAGTGGGTCCTCGGAGCCGACGGAAAAGCGCGGCCAGTTGAACCCGGAATTCGTCTGCTGGCTTCTCGGATTCCCCAGCGAGTGGCTAAGCTGCGCGCCCTCGGAAATGCCGTCGACCTCCGCCCGGCGACCGCGTGGGTCCAGGCCGTCCACGAAAGCTTGACGCAATGACCCACAAACTTCTCGCCCAGCTCGAGCGCGACCTGAAGAACCAGGTCCTGTTCGACTCCCTCAGACGTCCCACAAGGAGAACCCGGCTGATGATTCATTTGCGTGACCACGATCGAGCTTACATGGCGACTGTCGTTTTCGTTCTGGTGTGGGCGTTCGCCCTGGGGGCCAGCGTGCGCATCGGGCATGCCGAAGACTTGCCGATCGGCACCACTCCGGTTCAGGGTGGCATGGTGCGCGCCGAGCAGTGTCCTGACGTCGGCGTCCCCTGCAAGGTGCTCTATCTCAACGCCAGTGAAGAGCAGATGCTGATGACCAAGAACGGCATCCTCGACACCGCAGCCCAGGCCCGGTCCCTCGACCTCGGCCAGTTCGCCGTCTACCTGAAGACCCGCATTGCCGCGGCGCCGGCCGGCGAGGTGAGGAAGGACGAGAGCAAGCCCGAGCCCGCCAAGGAAGACAAGAAGTGAAGGAGAGCGCCAGGAAGTGGTTTGAGGACTTCGC
>CAZVYV010001185.1:0-1029 GCA_964630985.1 uncultured Occallatibacter sp. | reverse complement strand
TTTAGTGTTGTGGCCCAATTCCCCTACATAGCACCTTTTCAATATATCCTCTCCCGTAGCACCGTCTCGTCGGAGGACCCGTTCGCTATGTCCGAAATGAATCGCACGAAATACTCAACGACTGCTCCTGCTCGATTCTCCTCCGATCTGCCTGAGAACCCGCGCAAGGAATACAATTCCGCCGATGCGCGGCCGCCTGGTCGCTCCGGCGGCGTCCCCTGCGACACACCCCACCGTGTCTCGTCCTCGGTTCGTCGCAAGGCGAGAAAGTCGGCTCGCGCATGATGGACTCTCCGGATCAAGGCCCTCCTGAAGTCACGATGGAACCGGCGGATAACGGCTGGGTGGTTCGTCATCATCAGCGCTCAGGCAAGAAGGATGAGCCCGGCCGCACGATCCGCCGTGTTGCCTCTACCGATGATGAGGCGTTGGAGCATGCGCGGACAGCCATGAGCGGTGGATCAACCAAGTCGAGTAAGAAACGAATGCCTTCCAGAGATGGGCACGGCTCGCCCGATGCGGGGGATGAGTCCTCGGCTCCATCCCCTGCTGCCCATTCTGCTGCCCATTCTGCATCCCGGCATCGCGCCAGTACCCGGCGCCGTCGCCCGCGTGCCGGTGGCCGGAGAGCCTGATCGCAGCATCGAACTAAGCGACCTTAAAGGAGGTCCGCCATGTCTACAACCACTCCGACCCACCCAGCCGTTCTCTCCGCTTACACTCCCAAACCTCAGTCTGTGAAAGTAGTCGAAGCCGTCCAGTTCCTCGGCGTCGCCGACCCTGGTCCAGCTCCCACCGCCACTAACCCACATCCCGTCCGGACTTTCCTCGGCTACCCTGTCCGTGAGGAGCCCTTCCGTCATGACCAGGCTCATTACGAAGCGGCGCCGGCGGGAGCGGTTCAGCTTGCTGTTCTCGTTCCGACTCATCTCGGCGGTGTGCCCGCGTTCCCCGGCGATTGGATCGTCTCGGACGCGGTGGGCGTGCTCTCGGTTTGGCCGGACTCGAAGTTCCGCGGCGGGTTCGATA
>CAZVYV010001184.1:0-1029 GCA_964630985.1 uncultured Occallatibacter sp. | reverse complement strand
ACGACGATCAGGACTATACCAAGCCGCACCCGTGCGACGTGCTGTCCGAGCGGCTCATTCAGGACCTGTGGGGCATCGGCTTCACGATCGTCCCGCGGACATCGGTGGCCAAGATTTACGATGCGGTAAACGGCATGGCGCCGGCCGGCATGGCCTATCAGTGGAACGCGGACCCGAAGCAGGCCGGCTGGAAATGCGTCCCGGCCTATCGCCATCCCGGCCTATTCGCGCCTTACGTCTATCGGGAGGATATCGAGGTCGGCGGCCTATGGCTGATGGAGCGGGAAAAGTTTCTGGTTGAGGCAGAGCAGCAAGCCGCGCACTTCCATGCCAAGCAGCAAGTCAATGATTGGGCGCAGCAGCAGGCCGATGCGGGATTTACAGGCAGCGTTACCGGCGGCATCTCTCCGGAAATCCAGATTGGTGACAAAGCTGCCGGTCAGGTGGTCGGCGACAGGACCCTTGAAGATGTCACGAAAATCCCGCCCGACCTTTACGGCCGCGTCGGCGAGATATTTGCGGAACGGGATCGGCTTTGGGAACTCTCCCACGAATGGTGGGCCGCGCCAACGCCGCAGTATCAGCGCTACAATGAGCTGGTCGCCAAGCATCCGGACTGGACGCGCGGCCAGGTCATGAACGCTGTTCTGACGCCGATCGCCATTGAGAACATCCGAACCAGACTTGCCACGGAAGGGGCGGCTGGCGGGGTGCAGTCGAGACAGATCGGCCACAAGACGATTGAGGACATCACGCCGATTCCGCGCGAGCTGACGCCATACATCGGCGAGATATTTGCCGAACGCGACCGACTCGCTCGCGAGCAGACTGATGCATGGAAAAACAGCGATCGCGAACCGACGACCTTGCAGCGCGAGATCACTGCAAAATACAATCGGGCATACGAAGCAGGCGGCCCATCGCTGCAGGAATGGCCAACGCTTAACGCCATTTTGCTCGGTTACGCCATTGTCAACATCCGAACCAGACTTGCCACAGAAGGGGCGCAACATGATCAAAGCACCGACA
>CAZVYV010001183.1:0-1030 GCA_964630985.1 uncultured Occallatibacter sp. | reverse complement strand
AATTTCGCCACGCCGCCGCGCGTTTATCGCGGGCCTTACGAATACAGCGTGCCCGGCCACGACACGGATTTCACACCGCAAAACGAGCCGGAGGGGAAATGACTAATTCCTAAATCCTAATGACTAAAGAATTCCCAATGACTAATTCCAAAACCACCGTTCGCGCGGATGAAGTGAATTCGTCATTCGGGCTTCGTCATTCTTTAGTCATTATGGTTTCGTCATTAGTCATTCAAGGTTTCACTCCGCACTCCGCATTCCGCGTTCCGCATTTCTAAAATGGATATTCCTTACACAGTTCAACCGCGACCGGACACCGGCCTTTACAATGCCAAGGTCGGCATCTGGCTGTTTCTCGCGTCCGAGGTCATGCTTTTCGGCGGGCTGTTTTCCGGTTACGTCCTGCTACGCGTCGGCGCCGACCAGTGGCCGCACGGCTGGCTCAACGTCACGCTCGGCACCGCCAACACCATCATTCTCGCGCTCTCGGCCATCACCACGCTGCTCGCGTGGGTCGCGTGCAAGGTCGGGAATTTCGGCAAGTTCAAATTCTTTCACGCCTGCACGCTGCT
Organism: uncultured Occallatibacter sp.; assembly: GCA_964630985.1. Taxonomy (GTDB): domain Bacteria; phylum Acidobacteriota; class Terriglobia; order Terriglobales; family Acidobacteriaceae; genus Telmatobacter. Next base: position 458 of record CAZVYV010001183.1, on the reverse strand, counting down.
GCTGGCGCTGACGTTCCTCGGCGTCAAATCCTACGAATACCATGACAAATGGATTCACTACGAAATCAAGCTCAACGACGGCACGTTTGCCGACGGCCACCTTGTGGAAAAATCCCCCGACTTCGACCTCGCCAAGAAGACCGGCACGTTCACCATTCACGGCCGCATCGTGAGCGACGAAACCCTTCTTTACGATTTGCGCTCGCAGAAAAACATCCAGTTGACGGAAATCGCCGTTCCCGCCGCCGACATCAAGTCCATGGAAAATTACGGCCCATGGCACAACACCTATCTGGCACTTTATTTCACACTCACCGGCCTGCACGCGCTGCACATCATCGGCGGCAGCATCGTCATCGGCTACCTGTGGGGGCCGGGCCGGCGGATGTGGAAGACCGACCACGAACGCTTCACCAACCGCATCGAGGTTTCCGGCCTGTTCTGGCATTTTGTGGACC
>CAZVYV010001182.1:0-1030 GCA_964630985.1 uncultured Occallatibacter sp. | reverse complement strand
CCCGCACGCCGCGCAAAGGGTTGCGGCACGGAGGAGTGTGAACCATGAACTTCAAAAATATCTTTAATCATCCGAAGACGTCGGCGGCGGGGCTGCTCATTGCGGTCGCGAGTGTTGCCGGTGTGTTGTCGCAGCAGGGTGTTTCGCTGGGCAAAGTGGGAACAGGCACCGTGGTGTCGCTGGCGAGCGCGCTGGCTACAGCGTTGCTCGGGCTGTTGGCAAAGGATCCCGAGTCAGGATCGAGCCAGCAAGGCAGCACGGCCAAGCTGGGCGCATGGATGTTCATTGCGCTGCTCATCCCGTTGCCGTGGATGCAGGGTTGCACCGCCGCGGGCGTGGCCCAGAATATCGTCAACTGGACGCCGGCCCTTCAAAGTGCCGTGGCTACTGTCGATTCAACCGCAGCGCTCTTGGCGCCGGCCGACGCGCCCATCTTCGCAGCGGCAACCATCGGCTTTGATGCTGCAAGCAATCTGCTCGTGGCGCAAGCCAAGGCTTATCTGGCCAATCCTTCTGGCAGCACGCTGGCGAAATTGCAAAACCAGATCGTGACCTTCCAGCAGCAAGTGAATACAGCTCTGTTGCAGGCGGCCAGGATCGTCGATCAAAAGAGCCAGCAACATGCGCTCGCTGCCATTCAGGGAGTGGGCACGATCGTCGTCGCCATTCTTTCGCTTGTCCAATCGGTCTCGAGCAAAGCGCAGTTGGCACAGATGGCCGCTTCATCCGGCGTAAAACTTGCGGAAATAGAACCGTATTTAAGCGAGTCGCAATCGGCACAGATCGTTGCCGCCCATTACGGCGAGCCAATTCAATTGGCACGCGCGCAGGTCGCGCAGGTTACACAAGAGGAGATCAACGCAGGCTTCTGAAAAATGGCGGTCAGTGTTTAGCTTGAAGATGCTGGAACAAGCACGAACAGGAATGGCCGCTCCATCGCTGGAGCGGCCATTCAGGTTCCTTCGAATCATCTGAATCGCACTACCGTCTAGATGTTCGTGTCCTTCGCTTCTCCCAGAATCAGCTTGAG
>CAZVYV010001181.1:0-1030 GCA_964630985.1 uncultured Occallatibacter sp. | reverse complement strand
CGGGCCCTTGCCGAAGGCGGTCGGGGCCTGGAGGTTGGCCAGGTGGGGCTTGGCCGGGGCCGCCGTGTCCTGGGCGGTCTTCGAGGTGCCCGGGCGGTTCCCTCCCGCCCTCGACTTGCCGGCACCCTTGACCGAGGGTCGCTTCGTGGTCACCATCAGTTACCTGCCTGTCCGGTGCCGCCCGTCGGCTCCTGGTAGATGCCTCCCTGGAGGACCGATGCCGGGCTTCCGGCGTCGATGGCTGTCTGGGCGGCGTTGCCGATCTGGTTCTGGAGGTTCGAGTAGTCCTGGCCGTACTGGAGGGCTCCCTGGATGCCCGCCGTCTGCTGGCCGTACTGGTACTGCTGTCCGGCCTCGAGGCCGGTGAGGTTGAGGCCCTGCTGCTGGAGACCGTACTGGCCCTGCTGGTAGGCGTTCTGCTGCTGGGCTTCTCTGCCCTGGAGGCCGAGTTGTCCCTGCTGGTAGCCGAAGCCGGCCAACTGCTGCTGGTAGCCGAGATTCGCCTGGGCGGTCTGGTTGGCCAGGTTGCCGGTGTTGTAGGCGTACTGCTCGTGGATGCCGCCGAGGGCGTTCTGGTTGCCGACGGTGTTCCCCGCCCCGCTCGCGGCGGCGGCCCCTTGCTGCTGTTGGAGCTGGAGGGGGAGCTGGTAGTTGAGGTTGGCCTGCTGGGCGGCCAGCCCTCCTCCCCCCACTCCTCCGGCACCGAGGGTGAGGCCGATCTGCTGGCCGGCGAATCCCTCCTGCTGGCCGAGGTAGCCCTGCTGGAGGCCCAGGCCGGCCAAGGTGTCCTGGTACTGCTGGCCCGTGTAGCCCTCCTGGAGGTTGAGGCCTTGCTGGGAGAGGTTCTGTTGGGCCAGCGTGTTCCCGTATTGCTGGGTGTTGTACTGGCTCTGGAGGGCGTAGAGCTGGGGGTCGAGGCTGGCCTGGGTCTGGGCCTGGGCGATGCCCGCCTGGTCGGCGGCGAGCGTCGGAGCGACCTGGCTCTCCAGGGTGCTGACGACCGACGATGCCGGGTTGGTTGCCATCAGGC
>CAZVYV010001180.1:0-1030 GCA_964630985.1 uncultured Occallatibacter sp. | reverse complement strand
GAGTTCCGGCGTGTCGAGCAGGATGGTTGCCACCATGACAAACGTTGTGGGGATGTTCTTAGGCCGAGGAGACGGAGAACTTTTGATGCGAAGGTTAGTTGGGGTCGAAACCTCTGGTTCTTTTGCTATAGAGACGGTGGTTAGTACAGGTTTTGAGACATCTTCGATATGAATAATATTGAGCGATGGAGCTGGCACCGATCTGTCGGATTCGCTTTTCGACAGCGTCGTTATTCCAGATATGATATCAACTTTTGCTGTCTCGTAACCGCGCCGATATGCTTCATCTAAAGCAGACGCAATATCTTTGAAAAGTTTCTGAATGTTTTCTTGTGTCATTTTAATCCCACCGCTTCTTCATCAGACCAGTTTCTATCCAACCTTCTTGATATTTTCTTTCGATTCAGTCCAAATTTTTTAGCCGCCTCAGCAAGACACATAGTATAACCACCGATAGTCAGGTTTCTCGTTATACTCCGATTTCTAGCCTGTTCCTCCGGTGTTGCCCATCTCACATTTCCAGGCTCATAGTTACCATCATTATCTGGATAGCGATCTATAGAATGTTTCTTAGATGGACGCTCACCGACGTGTGAGAGGAATTCTTCAAAAGAATTCAACCACTCATCACACATGCGAATGCCGCGACCACCATAGTGGTTCCACCTAGCAGACTTAGGATTGGAGCATCTTGCCTTAGCATTCTTCCAAGCGGTGTATTCAGGTGATCTTTCGTCCCTAGCACTATCGGAAAAACCATGCTTAAAACTTCTATCTGCAACCATATCATTCTTAAGACAGCCGCAACTTCGCGTGAGACCTAGCCGGAGACTAGATACTCTAGTCACAATAGTATTTCCGCAATCACAAAGGCAATACCACCACCCAATTCTGTCAAGCGATTTCACTATAAGCCTACCAAAACGTTGATTTTCTAAATCGATAAATGTTGGCATCGTTTTATCTCTTTACTTTCTTCCCTTCCGTCGCGACGCGCTCAAGTTCGGCGCGCTCCAGCGCTTCGATCAAT
>CAZVYV010001179.1:0-1031 GCA_964630985.1 uncultured Occallatibacter sp. | reverse complement strand
AATGATTATCCCTTTTCGTACCCATAGCTCGTATAGGAAACTGCTGCTATAAGTAACCTGTCAAAAATAGCTTCCTTCATATATCTTCTGTTGAAACGGTAACAGTATTCATTAAGATAATTTTGCAGGTACTTACCATCAATTCTATGAAAAACACCCAATAACAATCGTTTGGCATTGCTGATAGCCGTATGTACCCAGGGAAATACTTTCTCTGCCTTCTTAGGATTGACCATTACGGTCACTTTGTGCTCTTTTACAATTTCGTTCAATCCTGCATAACCTGGATAACCATCTGTTTCCACTACCGTATTCTTATCTACTCCCTTTATTATCTCATAATTAATGCCCTTTTTAGTAAGATCATCCATCACTATCATTTTCAAATGACCCGCCTTACGCCCTTTATTATGCTTTTTGTCCTTTTTATCCGCAGTTTCAGGATTTGATTCTACGGCAACCAATACTTTGGATTGTTTCTCAGAACCCCGTCCCCGCTTGGGTTCAGCAGGTTTCTTCTCCTCTACTGGTGCAATGTCCTTATTTTCTATTGTCTCAGTGTTTCTTACCTGTTCAAAAAAACCTTCATCCAGTTCTATCCATTCGGTCAATTGGTATTTTGCATCTCGAACTCCCATCACAATACGCAGTTTGTGCAACATCGCCCATATAGGTTCATACCGCTTATGGCCTAATTCTTCCTGGATACTTTTGGCTGAAAAACTCTTTTTGTTCACCGTCAAAAAATGCATTGCTGCAAACCAATATCGGTAAGGCAATTTACTTGATTCCATCACCGTTCCACTACGAAGCGTCGTTCTGAAACCACAACTTTTACACTGCCACTGCCATTTATCACTCTTCCAGTAATGGTCTTTACCCTTACACTTCTTACAGCAGATGCCTTCCTGCTCCCGTATTTGCCTGAATTTCTCCTTGCATTCAGACTCATCACTATATTTATCGTAAAATGTACTGAATTTCATGCCACAAAGATACAAAATATTGGGTACATTTACGGACAATCATTT
>CAZVYV010001178.1:0-1031 GCA_964630985.1 uncultured Occallatibacter sp. | reverse complement strand
CGTTCCCCGCAATAACTGTCCCAAAACACACGAGAGAAAAAATGACACGCGAAGAACTTGTTACTGCCGTTGATGAAGAAATCAGTCGACTCGAGAAGGTGCGCGCTCTCCTTGAATCCACGGGTAGCTCCCGCTTCTCCGCCTCTACGTTTGGTAACCGTCCCCGCAAGAAGCGTGTTCTCAGCGCCGATGCTCGGGCCCGCATAGCTGCCGCCCAGAGACGGCGCTGGGCTAAGCAAAAGGCAGCTCAGGCCGCCGCAAAGAAGTAGCTCTCGCTCTCACGAGCTTTGCGAACTGCCATACGGTTCTTCACGTTAACGGATACCTCACCGGATTCCGTAGGGAGAACCGCGCCCGGTCGCGCCATCGAGTTTGTACGTGACGTGCTTGGTGCGGTCGTACGGATTTCACGGCACCGGCATCGCTCGTGAGAGAGGCAGCCCAGTTGCTGAAGTACCTGCCTGCGATCGCAAGCGTAAGTCAGGGGTCGTCTCAAAGCCCGGACCTAACCTACCGGAGTCCGGTTGAGAACCTGCGTCCCCACGGTCGCTGGCTTCAAAGGCTAAGTGTGGATTGACTCGTCGCGGCCATGCAGCCGCCCTGACGATTGAATCCGCGTGTGCAGCAACGGCTATTTCCTGAGGTAAGCATCCGTCCCCGCGATCCAGTCGGCTCGCGGCGGACTAAAAACATCGAGATCGACCGTGTCCTCCAGGGCCTCCGCCTTGTGCGGCATGTTGGAGGGTATCACCAGCAATTGCTCGGTGGTTACGGTAATTACACGCCCGTCTCCCATTGTGAATCGCAGCGCCCCCTCAAGCACATAGGTGATCTGCTCGTTCTCGTGACTGTGCTCCGGCACAATCGCGCCCTTGCGCAGCACCAGGCGCGCCAGCATGGCTCGCTCCCCATAGACAAACTGGCGATCGATAAGAGGGTTGAGGTATTCCACCGGAATGGTGTCGAAGCTCGTGTACTGCAGGTTTTTTTGATCTGCCAACTGGATTCTCCATAGACCGCTTAGATTGGGG
>CAZVYV010001177.1:0-1031 GCA_964630985.1 uncultured Occallatibacter sp. | reverse complement strand
TTCCGAAAGCACGAAAAGCGGTTAGGCGCTGGCTGACATGAGCGACATCAGCGGCGAGCTCGCGGCCCGTCGCGATCGTGAGGCATGATATGGTAAAATTAATAGATATGGCAGATCGTCGTTTTGGTCGGCTTCTTGTTCTTAGCAGGGGCGAAAACACGCCGGAAAAAACCGCAACGTGGCTGTGTCGCTGCGATTGTGGAGTTGAGATAACTGCTAGAGGACCAAACCTTAGACGAGGCAATTCCCGATCGTGCGGGTGCTTAAACATTGAATCTATTTCTAAGAGAAGTCGCACTCACAATGAAGCTGGAGTTCTAAATAGAACCGCCGAATATCGAATTTGGTCAAATATGCTAACTCGATGCCGAAATAAGAAAGCGCCTGCATTTAAGGATTATGGAGCCAGGGGAATTGATGTTTGTGAACGATGGCTTCGATATGAAAACTTTTTGGAAGATATGGGCCGGCGCCCATCTTCCTCCCATTCCATTGAACGAAAGGAAAATAACTCGGGATATTCAAAAGAAAATTGCATGTGGGCCGACATCATTCAGCAGGCCCGCAATAAGAGGAATAGCCGCATAGTGGAGTTTGAAGGTAGGAAAATTTCTTTAGCCGAGGCCGCTGAACTGGCGGGAGCTAGCTATGCGACCGTTTGGTTCCGCTTGAAAAGCGGATGGACGGTGAAGGATGCTCTTTATGGCCGATCTTGATGGGCGCGGGTTCATTCGTCGTGGAAAGACCCTCGTTCCTGCTGATTTTGTTGCTGAGGAATGGCTGGAAACAATTCCAGAAAACAAGGAAATTATACTCGACTGGAGGAAGCCTAGATCTCCTGAAAACCATAGGCACATGTATGCCATCATGCGCGTTGCATGCGAGCAGTTGTCGGGTTACGCAGATGAGGATTCCCTCATGGAGGCGGTGAAAATCGCTTGCGGGCATGTGAGACCGATACAGAAGCTGAATGGTGAAATAGTTTTCCTGCCGAGGAGCATAAATTTTGCCGCTATGGAGGAAGCAAAATT
>CAZVYV010001176.1:0-1031 GCA_964630985.1 uncultured Occallatibacter sp. | reverse complement strand
CGTAGCCCCAGCTCGATTTCAGTTTAGGAGCAGTACTTGACGGCCGCGCGGCGGGTCGGATAACGCGAAGGGCGATGCCGGCTCCTGAAGCCTTGCAGGCAAATCAACGGTTCAATCACCCAGCGCCGCATTTAATTTAGGAGACAAAATGTCAGGGCTTTTCGACGACGAAGGTAAGACGCCGGCGCGCGGGCGGAAGCACAAGGCCGCCGAAGAAGCTGTTGCTGAGTTAGTGGAAAAAACACAAGGCCCGACGCCCGAAGAAATGGCTGTTGGCCTGGCCGTGCGCCGAGGCGCGGATCCGATCGCCGTCGAGGAGATGCGCGCGGTTGAGGTCGAGGCGCCGAGGCTCAAGAAGCTGGTCGAGATGGGCAAGCTTCTTGAAGACGAGACGCCGGTCGTGGTTCATCTCGCGCCGGGCCACCCGTTCGAGGATTCGATCAAGGCGGCGAAGGCTATCGCCGCCGACGATTACGCGCCGGGTCTGCCGGGCTATGTGAAAACGGGTTCGAGCTTTCCCGAATATGAAAAAGGCGCCCCGTTGCCGCCGGGTGGCTCGGTCAATCACGATTGGAACAGGGAGCAGGTCAACCGTTTCCCGATCTCGCAAGAGCGCCGGCAGCGGATCCTCGATCTTATTTGGGAGCGCACGCGCTTTCGCACCGGCCGGGTTGAGTGGCGCGATCTTCGCGATCTGCTGAAGGAAGTGATCGAGCAATTGTGAATTCCTTGCCGAACCTGACGAGGCTCAGGCTTGGGAGACGGCGGGGCTGGAAACTCGGGCGAGGGGCCAGCCCCGTTCGAATTTAGACAGGAGATCACCATGCCGCTCAAGAAATCCTCCAGCAAGAAGGCCGTCGGCGAGAACATCAAGGCCGAGAAATCGGCGGGCAAGCCGACAAAGCAAGCCGTGGCGATCGCGCTGGAGACTCAGCGCCGGGCGAAGAAGGCGGGCAAATGAGCGCGAAGCCCTCATGGAGTGAAGCGAAATGAGCGAGGAAACACTTTTCACCGCCGCGCGCCGCCTGGTT
>CAZVYV010001175.1:0-1032 GCA_964630985.1 uncultured Occallatibacter sp. | reverse complement strand
CGCCAGGAAGACAACCCCGGCCGCCCCGTCGTCTTCTACCGCGAGGATGAATGGCACGCGTTCGAACTGGGGGCCGCGAACGGGGAGTTCACCTACGACCAGCTTCCGGTGGCCGTGGAGACATAGCCCGCATGATCGTGCCCTGCCACCCGCAGGACACCCGGGGGTGCCGCGCCGTTGATGCCCGTCGCTGCGTGGCGCCCCCCAATCTTCGGGGGAACCCAATGCGCAAGATCCTGCTTTCCGCAGCCGCCTCAGTTGCCGTGGTCGGCTCGCTGGCCCTGACTGGTGCGGCGTCCGCTTCCACGGCGGCACCGGCCCGGCCCGCCAGTACGCACTTCACGTCGATGGCGCATTACGACCACGTCTGCCACGTCGCCCACGTCGACCACGAGGAGCACCTCGGCTATTAGCCAGGGCTGCCAGCCCCGGCCCCGGGTGGCCCAGAATCGTTCCCCACGCGATTCTGGGCCACTGCCATGTGCGCGGCGGATCTGACGGTTAGACGCCCCGGCGTGCACCATTGAGGTGAGTTCGCCGCTGCACCAGGAGGACCACGTGCCCACTGTCCATCGCCGAGAGGCCACGCGGCCCCTGACGCTCCGGGACGGGCTGCTGATCCGTGCTCTCATCCCGTACCCGTCTCCGCAGGACGCGGCAGATATGTGCGTGCAGGTCGTCGCGGGGTGGCTGCGGGAGCGGGCCCGGTCCTGTGATGGGGCCTTGGCCGACCCGGCTTATGCGATCATGCGGCTGGCCGACGAACTTGACCCGCCTCTCGCGTAAACCTTCCCGCCGGCCACCGCGTCACCCTTAGCGTGACCCCGAGTAGCCGAGTGCTTTCACCCTGTGCCGGATGATGGCCCTATGATCCCGCTCGCCATTGCCGTGATCTGGCCGCCGTTCGCTGTGCTCGTGGCGGCCGTCATCGTCGCGATCGTGCACCGGATGATGGCCCAGTGATCCCGCTCGCCATTGCCATCCTGTGGCCGCCGATGGCCGCCGCCACGTATTGGCCGCGCAGCCCCCGGG
>CAZVYV010001174.1:0-1032 GCA_964630985.1 uncultured Occallatibacter sp. | reverse complement strand
ATAGGATTCGGCATAGTCACCACGCACTCGCGAACGGTATCTAGCCGCCGTTGCAGGTCAAGCTCCCGAGCCGAAGGACCGGGGTCCATGATTGCACCGGAGTAAGTAGCGATCTCGGATAAATGCACATACGGCCTGCGCCCATGCCAGTACGGAGAACCGTCTGTGTCCACATCTGGCAATGCCATTGGGTCAGGCAACGCAAACTGAATCGGGTTCCGCATCTCACTGCCGCCGCGCAGTCGCGTGAAGGTCAAAGAATCGCGAAATACCTCGTCGATAAATCGGTGTGAGATGTAGTTGTTCGTCAGCGCATTTAGATCGGAAATCGTCAGTTGATTTTGATCGGCATTCGTGGCAACACCGCCCGTCGACCGCGAGATGCCAGCATAAGACGATGTCGACGTCGCTCCCGGATCGGCATCCGAAGACAGTAGGCCGCCTCTGAAGTTAATCGGTATTCCCGGCATCACCGACCCCACCATCACGCAGTAGTCACAGCCGTAAGGAACCTTGTAGCGGTTCCCCTGAAAGTCGAACTCCACTTCGCCTTCGTGGGTACGCAAGAACTCAGTCGCGTCTTCTACGGCATCGCTCACATCGTACCAGTCGGCTTGCGCTGGAATCCGCCAAACCGGCATTGAGCCAAGCGGGCTCGCAAGCGCAGCTTCGTAGAGGCTGATAAACGCCACGTCCCAGCGATGGCCCATGAAGGGGATTCTCGACGAAGACGAAATGAAATTGATTCGACTGCCGTCTCGGAAAGTTATTACATGCCGACGATGCTCTGTTACCGCCGCGTGCAACTGTATTTCGTCAAGCTTTCGATGGAACTCTTCCTGCTGCCTTTCTGCCCACCGCTCAGGCCCAGCCACGAGAATCGACTTCCCGCCTGCCGCCACTTCGTGGAAGATGTCGTCCATGCTCCATGCTCGCGGGCACGAACCGGCACTTGTCGTGATGTAGTCCAGCACTTCTTGGTTCACTTCTCACTCTCCACCAGGATTCTAATCTTCCTCACCGGCCGCGCCA
>CAZVYV010001173.1:0-1034 GCA_964630985.1 uncultured Occallatibacter sp. | reverse complement strand
TCAGTTTGCCGGTTGGCTCCTGCGTCTTGGGCGTGGCATGTGGCTCGGTATCCTCTCGCAAGCGCGCCGAGCCGCGGCGAAACAAGCGCAATTTGTAATCGGGATAGAGCCCGCCGTGACGCATCCATCGGCCAAAGATCCGATTAAGACGCGGAATCATGTAGGCGTTGTAGCGCGGCTCGCCGCGGAGCAGCGATTGAATCTCGCTTTGAAGCTCCGGCGTCAGCCACTCGTCCGCATCGAGATTCAATATCCAGTCGCAAGTGCATTTATCCAGTGCGGAATTAACCTGCGGGCCGTAGCCCTTCCAACTTTCGTAGAAAATGCGCGCGCCAAAGCTCTTTGCGATTTCGACGGTCTTGTCTGTCGACCCTGAATCGACGAGATTGATCTCATTGGCCCAGGCGACGCTGGCCAGCGTGCGGCGGATGTTTTCCGCTTCGTTGCATGCGACGATCGCCACTGAGATTGATTGCATGATTCTGTGCGCTTGCTAACGGACGATTGTGCACAGAGTAGCACGTGAAACGGAAAGAGCAGGGGCCTTCAGGCCCCTGAAAAGGCTCCCCCTATGCGTAGGCTCTTAGGCGCGGCCCTCTCCGCAGACAGGGGTGCCCCAGGTGTCGCTTCTGAGACCTGGGAAAGCACAAGCCTCAGGTTCACTTTCTTCCACCACAAATCGACGCGCGAATCTCCGCCGCCGCTCTCGCTACAATAACCCCAATGGAGCTCGTTCAGATTTCGCCCGTACGCCGCACTCCCGCGCCCAAGCCGGAGTGGCTGAAGGCCCGAGCGCCCGTGGGCGAGAACTACCACAGCCTCAAGCGGCTTGCCCGCTCGCTCGGCCTGCACACCGTGTGCGAGAGTGCGCAGTGCCCCAACATCGGCGAGTGCTGGCACCACAAAACCGCGACCTTCATGATGCTCGGTAACCTGTGCACGCGCCGCTGCGGATTCTGCGCCGTGCCCAAGGGCCGGCCAGAGCCCATCGACTTCGACGAGCCGCGCCGTGTGGCCGAGGCCGTTGCGAAATT
>CAZVYV010001172.1:0-1037 GCA_964630985.1 uncultured Occallatibacter sp. | reverse complement strand
TGGTGGCGCCGCAGATCCATGGATTTTTTGCCTACGCCATCATTATGGCTATCGAGATCCTGGTGAGCACATGCCTGATGATGGCGGTGGCGCTGGTGACCGAGTCGAAGAGCTGGACGATCTTCGCCATGGTTACGGGCAACATTGCCCTGAATGTGGTGGGTTATCTGGTAGCTCACATTGCCGGCATCAGCAAGCAAATGTGGGGGAAGGCGATCTATTGGAACGCGACGGCGACGCTATTGGTGGCGATCGAGTTTGCTTTGATCGCGCTGCTGCTGGGCGGAACGTTCTTCATTCAATCAAGGAAGAAGGACTTTATCTGAGGCACGCAGATGGCGGGCGCGCAAATCAAAGCGACGCCACGTGCCACGGAATCCCCACCCGGTTTGCGCATCGCACCCAATCGATTTATGGTTATCTGGCTTGAGAAATCGTGAGGGAATTGCGATGCAAAACCGATTCTTGCTTGTTGCGCTTGTTGCGGGCTCGTTGATGGCCGCTGTTGCCGCGACCGCTGCCGCTCAGAGTGGGCCGCACCGGCCGAAGATTACAGGCATTTCGCACCTGGCTGTGTACACGACAGACGCGACGGCCACCGAGCACTTTTATACCGTGAGCGTGGGCGCTGTGAAGGAGGCGGACCCTGAGAATCCGCGGGGCGTGCGCTATATGCTGAGCCCGACGCAGTTTGTTGAAGTGCTGCCGCTGCCGGATGGCGCGGGCATCAATCGGCTGGACCATGCGGCGTTTAATACGGACAATGCGGATGGGATGCGGAAGTATCTGGCGGCGAAGGGATGGAAGACGCCGGCGCGCGTGGAGCGCGGCAAGGACGGCAGCCGTTGGTTTAGCGTGCTCGATCCCGAGGGAAACGCGATCCAGTTTGTGCAACCGCCGGCGAACCCCAAGCCGGTGGACGCGCCGAATGCGATTGGGCACCACATCATTCATGTGGGGATGCTGGTGCACGACCGCGCGGCGGAGGACAAGTTTTATCGCGACCTGCTGGGCTTTAAGCCGTACTGGTGGGGCGG
>CAZVYV010001171.1:0-1037 GCA_964630985.1 uncultured Occallatibacter sp. | reverse complement strand
ATTAGAACCTCACCACTATGGCGGTCACATTATCCCTTGTCGGTACAGCCAGTGCACGGTCCACCAGATCTTGGGCAGGTGATCCCAACTCGATCTGAGACAGAACCTTCTCAGCAGCTTCCTTGAAGTCGTAGTGCGCTGGATCGAAGAGTCCGTCTGTGCCAATTAGCATGAAGCCATTCGACTTCCCCTTTACAGTGGTAATCTCTGGCTCAGTGCTGAGTATCGAGGCCAGCGCTGCATCGCCTAGGGCACGTCCCATCTGCAGGCCGGGGCCGTGAAGTCCCTTGCAGATATAGCCACCGTTATAGAAGCCACCGCGATGCTCAGCTGCCTCACGCTCTGCCGGGTTCGTCCTGACGTTGTGGTCAGGGCCATACCAATAGCCCTCGGGCGTATCAATGATGATGGGCGAGTCCCCAATGACCGCCGTGTAGATAGAGGTGCTATCGGTGGGGATGAAAGCTACGGATGCCGTCGTGCCTGAGTCGTAGTCCTTCAGTACGACTGCGGCCTTTGAAAATGCATCGCGCAGCCCACGGCGTACGTCCCGCTGGTCTTGGAAACGCTTCTCAAAAGTCATAGCCATCCACCGTGAGGCTTCGTCCCCGCCGTGGCCATCGAATACTCCAAGCAGTGTTCCTTGAGACATCTGGACATTGATGAAGGTGTCTTCTTGGTATGCCCTTTCGCCCCGCGCTGTAGCTGTCGTGATTTCCATAAGGCTCCTTTTCAAAATTCTATCGTCTTCATCGGCTGCTTGTCAAGTAGGGGTGGAACCCCTAGGATTTCCCAAAGTTCGGTGCTCGGTTCCACACCTAAATTCCTAGCCACATTCTTGGACCACACTCGGGAATTCCCGGCGTAGCGCTTGCCCACCTCTTGCAGTGTCATATTAACGCTGTAGCGAGAGTCACCCGCTACGATCTTGTCGAGCTGGTGTTCCAGTGCCGCCCAGCCGTCTGCGCTAGTGCGGAAAACAACGTGGCCACCCTTGCCCACCTTGAGCTGCCCGGGGTATACGTAGCCCTTTACGG
>CAZVYV010001170.1:0-1038 GCA_964630985.1 uncultured Occallatibacter sp. | reverse complement strand
GGCAACTCTAGGGAGATTTCAATCATCCGTACCAAACTAGAGGAGGCTAGTTTTTACGCTGTGAAAGCGGTGAGAAACTACAAGGAGAACCAAGCGTGATAGAAACTATTCTAGGGCTATTCGGTCTGGTGTACTACATCGGATACCGAGTCGGCATCAAGCGAGCACCTAAGCCGATCCTGTTCGTCAATGCAGCGACTGTAGGCATTGAGAATTTGAAGACACAAACAGAGAAACAATACACCGTGATCCCTGTGCAGTTCGAAGGTGGACAAGTGAACACAAGTGAATCCGTAACAGTTGTAAAATAACCGCCCTACTGGGCACACAAAGGAAAACAATAATGAAAAAGATTTTCGCAATTACCATTCTGGCTCTGGCATTCGTTACCTCGGCCTTCGCTCAGAAGGTGTATCCCGATCCTAACGGGAATACAAGCTTCACACAGTACACCACTGGAGTCACGGCCACCAACATTGGAAATACCACTGTGAACGTTAGGTTCGTTCAGCCGGGATTGGAATTCAACTTGGTCCTCGTACCCGGACAAAGCCAGTTCTTGCCAGGAAACGGTGCGTTCTACGAGTGGACTTGCCCCCTTGGGCAACAGGCTTATGTTGCGGGAACGTACAACCTCCCAACGTATGCGAACTTTGGAGAACGAGTTAGCTGTCGCTAGAGCAAAAAAAAATGGCCCCATCGGCCAATATGGTTCCATAATGGAACTATGTTGACTGATGGGGCTTTTTCTATTTGCGCATCATTTTGTCAAACCAGCTTTTGTCACAATACTTGCTGGGTCTCCAGTACATCTGATGTCCATCGCGCCCCCAAATATATACTTCATTGAAGGAGCACTCAAGACGGTGTGGAAGGAGAACATCGAAATCTCCTGTGCAATGTGCTTTGTGAAGGACTTGGCGATGTGCGCGGCGAACGCCTTGCGCAGCCCGTGTTTTATCCTGCTGTGCGGAGCCTCTGCCACAAATCGCCATGAAAGGTTGATACTTGAAACTTCTACTCATTACGACTCCTTAG
>CAZVYV010001169.1:0-1039 GCA_964630985.1 uncultured Occallatibacter sp. | reverse complement strand
CCTTCTCGCTGACGGGGGGAGGGGGTTTACCGAGCATTGACAGCCTCTCGCCGAGGTGCTAAACGGGTGCTCATGAAACGGACAAAGCAATCGGTTATCTTCACCCTCCCGCAAATGACGTGGCTCCAGCGCCGCGCCAAGGAACTCGGCATCTCGGTGTCGGACTTGGTGCGGCGGATTGTGGATGAGAAAAGGGAAGGGGATGGGTGAGCTTGCTTGCCCAACATGCAGCACGCCATTCGTGCCAAAAACACGAAGGAGTGTATGCTGCTCCAAGCGATGCCTAGAAACGCACCGTTATAGAACCGACCCAAATTTTCGACAAAAGAAACTGCTGAAAAGGCACCGGCAATGCAACACCGACGTGCCGTACATTCCAGTAGGTACGCGACTGATTTGCCCACAATGCCGAGAACCGTTTGAAAAAGTATCCGGACCGAACGTTTTCTGTTCGCTCGAATGCAATCACAAGCACCGACGAGCCACGCAACCAGAGTGGTATCAGGCAAACGAGCCTCGATACTACAGAACGTATAGAGAAAAGCAGATGCTCGCTCGACCATGGCGGTACATGTTTCAATCACGGCGAATTGACGCAGAAAAAAGAGGGATTCCTTTCGAGCTCACCGATGACTGGGCACGCGCTCGCTGGACCGGCCGTTGCGAGATCACCACCCTTGATTTTGTGCGCGGAGGGAAAGGGCATGGACCTCATCCGTTTTCTCCGAGCCTCGATCGAATTGACCCGAAACTGGGGTACGTGCCCGGAAATGCGCGCTTCATCCTCTGGGGATGCAACGCGCTCAAAGGCGTCGGCACCGACAACGACATGCTGCGGATCGCATTTGCGATCCTGTTCAACAACGGATTCAAAATCGAGCGAAGGTAAAGCATTACCACCTCCCATACACATTCGTAACCCTGCCCGGGCGAGCGTATTGGGATTTTCTCAAAGTCATTTTGTCGTATAGATCAAGGTAGTACCGAGCCGCATTGAAGTTTTGAAGTTCAGCATAGGCCAATGACGCAGCGAAATACT
>CAZVYV010001168.1:0-1041 GCA_964630985.1 uncultured Occallatibacter sp. | reverse complement strand
TGGTGTCATGCAGCTTTCGAAATGCTTCGTCCTCTTCCTCGGAGACCTCCTTGAGCACAAAGTTCCCCTTGAGGTAAGTTTCTATGTCATAGCGTGCGGACCACAAAGGAGCGTTGAATCTGGCCCATGCCAATGCTAGGAGTTCCTTAGCGTGCTCTTCGAAAGTTTTCATAGTTTCTCCTTAGGCGTGTAGAACTCAATTTTCAGATTCTCATCCAGCATGGCCTCATCCACCCGGCGCTCGATGTACAGGCTTTCACCAGTTCGTCTGGCAACCTCAGCCTTGTGCCAATTTTTAAACACAGGATTGTTCATGAGCTTGGTGAAAGCCGCAGTGCGGTTCTTGCCTTGATCCCGCCCATCCCTGTGCTCCGCACGCGCACCTGAAGCTGGGTGGATAATGCGCACACCGTTCTGCTTGGCGTTGCGATGTTGACCGCCCTTGCCTCCTGTGCAGAAAGTTTGGACTTCGAAGTCCTTCTTGGTCAGGCTGAACAGTAGGGTTTTCTCCATGGTTTCTCCTTATGGCTTCGTCTCCGAGTCGTAACCGCAGTGATAGCAGTTGTATTGACCGTTTGGGATAGCCAGCGTAATGCCACGCGGCCCCGGCTTCTCGTCGAACTTCTCGCACATCATCTTGCCGCATTTCGGACACAGGTCTCGTTCTCTTATCGGTTTCACGGGGTTCTCCTTAGCATCCAGAGTATTCCTTCAGAAGTTTGATTGCAGACTCGTCGTAGATGTCAGGTAGTTTCTGAACCCTCACACCCAAATAGGTGAAGACGCTCTGCATGTACTCATGACGGTAGTCGGCATCGTTCATGCCCCAAAAAGATATGAGTACGAGTTTCTTTCCGATTTTCCGACCATTTCGAACCATCTCGAAGAACCCTTGGAGTTCCCCAAGGTCATCATCGCAGAAGTATTTGTAGTAGATTGTTCTCTTTTGCTTATTGCCTGCTGCTTGACTGCACGTTTCATCCCAATTTGCCACAGGTACTCTCCTTTTCAAAACTTTGGTTGACGAGGGACGACTCGAAC
>CAZVYV010001167.1:0-1042 GCA_964630985.1 uncultured Occallatibacter sp. | reverse complement strand
CGATCCGTTATGCGCTCTGGCTGGTGGTGCTCGTGAAATTGCTGCTGCCGCCGTCGCTCGCCCTGCCGACAAGTGTGACGTGGTGGCTGCCTCCTTCGCCTCAACCTCCGGCAAAGCCACAAACGACCGCGTTCGTCGTCAACCACGGTGATCAACCCGCTTTTACTTTCCCGCTGCAATCCCAGCCAATTCCCGCGCCGATTCAGCCCAAAATGTCCGCTGCGGCCTGGGCATTGGCCGCGTCAGGCGCAGTCAGCGCGGTTTTGCTGGCATGGCTGCTGTTTCGCTGGCGGCAAATCAATCAAAAGGTGCGGCGCGCAAGAGCTTCGGAGGAATTGATTCCCATTCTGCACGAAACGCGGCGTCTGACACATTTGCGTCCGGGCATCCGGCTGAAATTGACGGATGATTCAATGTCGCCGGCGGTTTGCGGGTTGTTTCGTCCCGTCATTTTGCTGCCGCAATCGCTGGTGGAAAAACTTTCCGCCGGACAATTGCGCGCGGTGCTGCTGCACGAGGCGATTCATCTCCGGCGCGGCGATGTTTGGGTGAACTGCGCGCAGGCGTTGCTGCAAATTTTTTACTGGTGGCATCCGCTGCTCTGGCTGGCCAACGCCCGCATCCGCCGCGCGCGCGAGGAAGCGGTGGACGACGCCGTGATGCTGGCGCTGCGCGATGACGCGGAAATCTACGCGCCGACGTTGCTGGAAGTGGCCAGGCTGGCGTTCAATCGTCCGCTGGCGAGCCTGGGGTTGGTCGGGATTTTGGAATCGCGCAGCGCGTTGCGTCAGCGGATTGAGCGACTGGTGAATTTCAATGCGCCGAAAAAGGCCGGGCTGACCGTCGTTTCGATTTTGGGAATTCTCGCCTTCAGCGCCGTCGCGCTGCCGATGGGCCAGGCACCAGAGAAAACGAATGCGCCATCAGATGTTTCGCAACCAAACAACAATTCGCCGACTGTCACAAATTCGGTTGACGGCAAAATCCAAGCCAGCCAACTGGTTCAAGACGGCAAATTGCTCTACGAAATGGGAAAATTCGA
>CAZVYV010001166.1:0-1043 GCA_964630985.1 uncultured Occallatibacter sp. | reverse complement strand
GTAGCGGGTAGCCTGTGGCCGGTAGCCAGTAGCCGGTAGCCTGTGGCCGGTAGCCAGTAGCCAGTAGCGGGTAGCTGGGGGCTGGGAGCCTGGAGAGAAGCCTGCGGTCGTTGCGTGAACCTTGTCGGATAGCGCGAAAAGGCGCAGCTCTTGACGCGCGGTGACGCAGCTCACACAAGAAGCTCCGGGGCGGCGAGTTGCGCATTTGATTCGAAGGCTAGTTGTTTCATCACCTTGCAGGTCAATCCCAGTTTGGCACGAGCCTTGCTCTAACTCCTGGCATCGATCAACCCCCCAGGAGAAGCCAAAATGGAACGCAGCCAGGGATGTTTAGAGTGCACGTCGCGCAGCAAGCACCTGTTCTGCAACATGGAAAATTCTTCGCTGGAGAAGTTCGACTGCATCGGAACGCCGGTGCAGTTTGGCAGCGGGGCGGTGATCTTCCGCGAAGGCGACAACTGCGGGTCGGTGCACGTTCTTTGCTCCGGGCGCGTGAAGCTGTCAGCCACCAGCCGTGAGGGGCGGACGCTGATCCTGAAGATTGCGCGAGCCGGCGAGGTGCTGGGACTTTCGGCGGCGCTGGCGGGACAGCCCTTTGAGGTTACGGCGGAGACGGTTGAGCCGTGCCGGCTGAAGACGATTCGGCGCCAGGCGCTGCTGGACTTTCTGGACCGGACTCCGGACGCGAGCATGCGGGCCGCGCGTGCGGTGGCGCAGGAGTATAAGGCTGCGTTCTGTGAGGTGCGGCGTCTGGCGCTGCCGGCGACGGCATCGGGGCGGGTAGCGAATCTGCTGCTGGACTGGAGCCGGGATTGTTCTTCGGAGAACACGACGAGCGGGCGGTGCATGATGCCGCTGACGCACGAAGAGATCGCATCGATGACCGCGACCACGCGGGAGACCGTCACGCGGGTTCTGGGTCAGTTGAAGCGCGATAATTTGATATCGATTCGCGGGGCCGCGCTTACCGTACTGCAACCACAGGCGCTGGAGCGGCTTGCGGTCTGAGGTTTAATCCTCCCCCTGAACTGTGGATTGATTGA
>CAZVYV010001165.1:0-1044 GCA_964630985.1 uncultured Occallatibacter sp. | reverse complement strand
AGACGGTTGACGAGACCATCGAAGAGGTCCACGAATACGAACCGGAACAGGCCTCAGCATCGCATCGCATCGAATCGCCGCGCAGCGAATTCCGTTTCGCCTCCGTAGAAGAAGAGGAAGAAGAATCCGAGCATTCCGGCCCTCTCGCCAGCCATGGGCTGGAACCAACGGCTTCTCCTTTGCCCCAGTCCGCCGAACCAGCGACACTCCCCCAGGCCGAAACCACTTCCCCCGAAAGCGAAGTCATCCGCCAGCTCTTCGGATACGCCCCCGGCATGGGCGTGCTCGAAGAAGAGACCATCGATGAGGACGAGTACGACTTCGAGCCGATCCCCGGCCAGCCCGAGGAACACCTGACCGATGAGCTCGAAGAGGAGACCCTCGACCAGGCCTCCACCGTCGGCGACGCTCTCCGCGACGTTCACATCGAGCAGCGGCTCGGATATCGATCCCCAGCCGAGGCTGAAGAGGATGAGGAGAACGACGAGGCCGAGACAGGCTTCGCAGAAACCGACGAAGAGGAATTCGAAGAAGCCGAAGCTGGCGAGGAAGAGAGCGAAGGGGCGCCGATAGAAACCACCGGAGAGACTCCAGCCAGCGCCGGCGTTCCTGCCCGTCGCGAAGATCGCCGCTTCCCCCGCCGTGGTGGTCGCGGAGGCCGCCAGCCCGGACGCCGCCAGGGTGGCCGCCGGCCCAACATGCAGACCTCGAGCCTGCCCATCATCAGCGAACTGCTGAAACAAGGGCAGGAAATTCTGGTCCAGATTGCGAAAGAACCCATCGCCCGCAAGGGCGCGCGCATCACCAGCCACATCGCGCTGCCCGGCCGATTCCTGGTTTTCATGCCCACGGTCAACCACGTCGGAGTCTCAAGAAAGATCGCCTCCGACGAGGAACGCCAGCGGCTGAAGCGCGTGCTGGCCAGCGAAAAGGGAACCGCCTCCGGCGGATTTATCGTTCGTACCGCCGCCGAGAGCGCCAGCGAGGACGATCTCCGCGCCGACATTCGCTTCCTCATCAACCTCTGGAACGAGATCAAGCAGC
>CAZVYV010001164.1:0-1045 GCA_964630985.1 uncultured Occallatibacter sp. | reverse complement strand
CTGGTTCGGGACCAGGGGGTCGGAGGTTCGAATCCTCTCTCCCCGACCATCACATAGAGAAACTCTTCTGCCGACTGCCTCCCCTTGATTCTGCGATTGCCCCCGCCTCAGAGTGTATTGTCATGCCGATTTCCGTTGAGGCGTTGGCGGCTTAGGCGGCGGACTCCGATTCCTTGGGCGGGAAGACATGGCACGATTCGCGCGGGTCATCGCTGTTGAAGTTGCGCATCATGTGACGCAACGCGGAAATGCCCGGCAGTTCATTTTGAACGCGGATGCAGACCGTGCGGTCTATATGGAGTTGCTGCGGGAGAGCCTGGAGCTGCATCAGGCCGCATTGCTCGGTTACTGCTTGATGTCGAACCATGTCCATCTTGTGATGATTCCGGGAAAAGTGGACGCGCTGGCAAGAACACTGAAGCGAACCCACGGGAGTTATGCCGCTTACTGGAACGCGAAACAAAGTTCCAGTGGTCATGTGTGGCAGGGGAGATACTACTCCTGCCCGCTGGACAGCGACCACCTTTGGATAGCGTTGCGCTACACGGAACTGAATCCCGTGCGCGCGGGACTGGTGGCAAAGGCGGGAGATTGGATCTGGTCGAGCGCCGCTGCTCATTGCGGAGCTGCGGTGGACGATGCCTGGATAGCGATGGAAAAATGGAAGGCGCGGTGGGATTTTGAGAGATGGAACGCATATTTGAGTGCCGGCGAGACCGAAGCGGAGAACCGTGCGATGCGGCAAAGCACGCACACGGGGCGGCCGCTGGGAAGCGTGGAGTTTGTGCGCGAATTGGAGCAGAAGACGGAGCGCGTGTTGGCGCCGCGCAAAGGGGGACGACCCGCAAAACAGCTTGACGATGAACGGCAGGGGGAGTTCAGATTTGAACCATGACGAATCTCCCTCAAGCAAGCGCACCGAACAAGTGGGGAACGTCCCGTCTGTCCCCAGGTTTCCGTCCCCAGGTTTCCAGGTTTCGTCCCCAGGTTTTCAGATTTGAACCATGACGAATCTCCCTCAAGCAAGCGCACCGAACAAGTGGGG
>CAZVYV010001163.1:0-1045 GCA_964630985.1 uncultured Occallatibacter sp. | reverse complement strand
GCACAGCAACTCCGCGGCAACGTCTACTGGATGGGGCAGAGCAATTTCTACATCTACTCGGGTGGTGGGGTTTCTGTTCTCCCCTGCCCGGTTTGGGATGCGGTGTTTCAAAACATCAATACGGCCTTCCTGCAGAACATCCGGCCGATGCCGAATACCCCGTTCAACGAGGCTGGATGGTTCTATCCCTCAGCGGCCTCAGTTTCCGGGGAGAACGACAGCTACGTCAAGGTTAACATTCTGGACGGCTCATGGGACAACGGCCCCTACGGCTCTCCGCAAACTGCACTGGCCCGATCGGCATGGATCGATCAAAGCGTGCTCGGGATGCCGATAGCGGCAACAACAAACGGGACGATCTACCAGCATGAGACCACGATGGATGCCGCCGGCCAGCCATTGGTCGCGACGTTCCTTACGGGATATTTTTACATCGCGGAGAGCGAGGATTTCGCGTTCGTCGATCAGATCATCCCGGATTTCAAATTTCAATTCTTCGATGCGGCCGGAAATTCCGCGCAGATCCAGATATCGTTCCTCGCGGTGAACTATCCAGGCGACACCCCGTTGGTGTATGGTCCCTACACCGTGATTTCCACGACGGAATATATCTCGGTGCGGATCAGGGCGCGGATGCTGGCAATTCAGGTTCAATCGCAGGACAGCGGGTCATGGTGGCGACTCGGCAATGTGCGTTTGCGCGTCGCACCTGACGGGAGGCGCTGATGAGTGGATTCCCCGGCAACAATTTCCCAGGGGCCAACGGTGGGCCTACCCCGCTCAGCAGTGCGCCGATGGGCGGCGGGATGCAGGATGCCGTATCCGCACTGCAAGGCATCGTGCGCCAGTTATCCTCGATCTACAGCCTGTTGTTCTCCATGTTCCCGGCGACCTCGGGGACGTTCACATTCCCGGCTGCATCTTCGGTCACGGTGCAGAACCCGAACGTAACCGGATCGGTGAAGATCCAACTCCTTCCCGGCAATGCCGCTGCGGCCCAACTGATGGGCAGCGCGAAGTGCCCCTACGTTTCCTCGATCCTCAC
>CAZVYV010001162.1:0-1047 GCA_964630985.1 uncultured Occallatibacter sp. | reverse complement strand
AAGTACGACTTGTGCAGCTATCGCGAGTCGGTCATGTCCGTGCAGGCGCCCGACGACAAAGCGGCGCAGATGCGCCTGATGATCGCGGCCTACGAAAAGATGGACAAGGCGCTCAAGGCCACCGGCCGTCCCATCGTCTACTCGCTGTGCCAGTACGGATGGGACGCGGTGTGGGAGTGGGGCCCAAACGTCGGCGCGAATCTGTGGCGCACCACGGGCGATATCCAGCCCAACTGGCAGAGCATTTACTCCATCCTGAACGAGCAGGCCGGGCTCGCCAAATATGCCGGACCCGGCCATTGGAACGATCCCGACATGCTCGAAGTGGGCAACGGCAGGCTCTCGCTGGCGGAAAATCGCACGCACTTTTCCATGTGGGCCATGCTGGCCGCGCCCTTGCTTGCGGGCAACGACCTGCCCAACATGACGCCCGAAGTTCGCGCCATCCTCACCAATCGCGACGTGATCGCGATCGATCAGGATCGCCTGGGCAGCGAAGCCACGCATGCTTACTCCGATGGCGAAGTGGACGTCTGGACTCGCCACCTCTCCGGCGGAGCCATAGCTATCGCCGTCCTGAACGCCGGGCCCGATCGCTACTCCACGCACCCGTTTCATTTGAGCCTAGCGAAACTCGGCCTGCACGGTGCGCAAAAGGGCAAGGACCTGTGGGCCGGCAAAGACATTGTGCTCACCGACGGAATGCCGATCGAAATCGCGAGCCACGACATTCTGCTGGTGCGCATCAAGTCGCCAAAATAGGCCGAAGCGGCGGCTAGCATGCGGCCTTTCGATGAGGCAAACAATCTTCCCGCTGGAATCTCAGATTTTTGTTTCTACTTGCCGCTAAAACCGGGTAGAGTAATCCCCAACGGCTCCCTCCTGCCGCACCCTTTGTGACGCTTTGATTGCGCCGCTTTGGGCGTGCTGTCCGTTCGTGATCCGATCTATTTCCACCGTCCCACAAGAGGCCTTGCGATGAGCGACGTCAGATGCCCGCATTGCGGGGGGACCAACGATTCCAACGCTGCGTTCTGCGGAACCTGC
>CAZVYV010001161.1:0-1047 GCA_964630985.1 uncultured Occallatibacter sp. | reverse complement strand
GGATCGTTGGGCGCTACGACAAAATCCACCTCGTGCCTTTCGGCGAATACATTCCGTTCCAGAACCTGCTGACGTTTGCTCACAAACTGACGGGCCGCGTCTCTTCGTTCACGCGCGGGAGCGATCACAGAGTCTTCCTGCTGGATACGCAAAGCGGCGGGCGACATCGCTACGGAGTTTTCATTTGCTATGAGGCGGTGTTTGCCGATGAGGTGCGCCAGCTCGCGCGCAATGGCGCCGAAGTGCTGGTGAATATCTCGGACGATGGATGGTACGGCGACACCAGTGCGCCCTGGCAGCACCTGAACATGGCCCGCATGCGCGCGGTCGAGAATCGCCGCTGGCTTTTGCGCGACACCAACACCGGGGTGACGGCTGCCATTGATCCCTATGGCAGAGTGCGCGAGAGCATTCCTCGGCATCAGGTGGACGCGTTGCCAGCTGAGTTCAGCTTCCGCGACGGCATCACGTTCTACACCGCTCATGGCGATGTATTCGCGTGGCTGTGTGCCATACTGTCGATAGGCGTTTTGGGCTTTTCGCTCGGACGCGGTTTGCATTCCAAAAACTGATTTCAAAGCCAGGTCATAAGAGCAAAATGTCGTTGAACGATCTCGAATTCGCCTACGCTCCCGTGCGCAATCAAGTGCGCGACCTGCGGGAGTATCTTTGACCCCGCACGCATCCGCAGGGAACTCTCCGAAATAGAAAAGAAGCTCTCCGATCCGGCATTGTGGTCCGATCCCGCTGCGTCGAAGCCACTCATGCGCGATCGCAAGCGGCTTGAATCGCTGGTGCGTGACGATGACGAACTTGTGCGCCGCACCGGCGATATCGATGCTTATTTTGAACTGGGGCGCGAGGGCGAGGATATTTTTCTGGACTTGGAGAAAAGTATCGGCGAGCTGAGAGTTTTCGCAGAAGACCTGGAAGCGCGCACGATGCTTTCGGGCGAGGCCGATGGGCTGAATGCGATTGTCACGGTGCATCCCGGCGCGGGCGGCACGGAGAGCCAGGACTGGGCGGAGATGCTGCTGCGCATGTACC
>CAZVYV010001160.1:0-1048 GCA_964630985.1 uncultured Occallatibacter sp. | reverse complement strand
GCTGGGTGGCGTCACGGGGACCTGCACCTGTTTACCTATTTTACGCTGGAGCTGGAACGCTACGCCCAAGCGGCGGGGACGGGTGTAACTGGCTCAACTTCAAACGTGGTTCCCCTATCCGTAAGGCGGTCAAAGCGCCGGTTGGATACTATCTTGCACCGGTAGATTCGGCGCAGCTCGAATGCCGTATCGCCCATTATCTCGCTGGGGGTCCCGACGAACCGGTCATTCAGGATTTTCGGTTGGGTAAGGACCCCTACGTCGGCGTTGCCTCGCACTTTTACCAGGAAGAAATCTACAAGCCGGAGGTCGGCGATCCCCGGTATGACGAGATGACCGCCAAGCGCGGCATGGGCAAGCAGGGGCGTCTGATGTGCGCTTTCGGCGCCTCTGGCAAGCAATTCAAGGCGACGGCGGCGAGCGGTAACTATGGCCCGCGCGTGGATATGACGATCGATGAGGCTGACGCCTTTGTCGCATTGTACCGGCGGCTCAATCCCTCGATTTGCGCTCGCGGTACTGGCTACTGGGCGCAATGTGAGCGGATGCTGGCGCGACTGGCCGGCGGCGACCCGATCGACTACGGACCGGTGCATGTCGAGAATCATCGAATTTACATACAAGGCCGACCGATGATCTACGACACCATCGAATACCACACGCCGCAGCCCGACGAGGAGATCCAAAAGTCAGGCTGGCGCGTCAAGAAGCGTGATGGCTGGCGGTTCATTTGGGGTTCCAAGTTGCTGCAGAATCTGTGCGAGGGTATCGAGACTGTGATTGTCTCGGAAGCTATGATCCGCATCAAGAAAAAATATGGAATTCGTACTTTGAATTGGCCTTATGATGAGTTACTGTTGCTGATTCCCCGCGACGGGCGGGAAGAAGAAATGCTGGCACTGTGCAAGGTCGAGATGGCTATGACGCCGTCTTGGCTGCCAGGCTTGCCGCTATCGTGTGACGGGGCGCTGGGCGAGCGGTACGACAAATGATGTTGCCGGGGTGCCCGCTCTCGGCGGAATTCAAGGGGATCGGCGAAAGGATGACG
>CAZVYV010001159.1:0-1048 GCA_964630985.1 uncultured Occallatibacter sp. | reverse complement strand
GCTCCGGTCATCAGCGGAGCAGGTCTGGTCAACCTCTCGGGTGCCCTGGCTGACCCCCTGCCGTTGCAGATCAAGAACATCGACGCCTCCATCACCATCTACATCGGTGGACCGACCGTCACGTCATCGAATGGCTACCCCCTGTTGGCCGGGCAGTCCATCACCATGAACTTCATCCAGAACGAGATAACCACCCTGTACTGTGTCGCCGCCTCGGGCACCCCGATCTTGGCCATAATGACCGCTAGGCAGTAATGCCTGAGGGAGCGCAGATAGGCCCAGAAGGAAACGGTGGCTCAACCGGAGGTGGTGGATCTGGGACGGTAACGTCGGTATCGGTTGTCACCGCCAACGGCCTGTCGGGGTCCGTTGCCACCGCGACATCAACGCCTGCTATCACGCTCACCGCCACTCCGCAAGCAACATTCACGGAGACAGCCCAGTCATCCACCTACACCGCAGCCAACGGGCAGATAGTCCTCTGCACTGCGGGAGCAGGTGGCTTCACCGTCACCCTCCCTTCACCTACCGCGGGTAACCAGGTGGTGGTGAAGAAAGTGGACAACGCTGCCGGCTCCATCACCATCGCCCCCAATCCGAACACCGGGACTATCGACGGTCAAGCCACCATCGTCTTTTCCGTTCCCGACCAGTCCTACTGGATGGTGGCTGACGGGACCAACTGGTGGGTGATCGCCCAAAACCCTCTGGCCCAGCCCAACTACTACCTGACCGTCACCGCGTCCTCGACGGTAGCGTCGGCATCGGTCGGCACCTACTACCGATGCACGGGAACCTTCACCCTCACCCTCCCCGCCAACCCTCCGTTCATCGGAGCGTGGGTGCTGGTCAAGAACATCGGGACAGGGACGATCACCGTGCAGTCGTCGGGGCATACCATCGACGGCAACTCGACCGTAGCCATGGCGGCGCAGTACAGCTCCTATATGTTCATCTGGAATAACCCGAACTGGGATATCAACTAATGGCCTACTCACCTCCACCCACCGGAGCGGTCCTCGAACCACTGGGAACTGCGACCACCTCC
>CAZVYV010001158.1:0-1049 GCA_964630985.1 uncultured Occallatibacter sp. | reverse complement strand
TAGGCGCACCAGACCGTCAGCGCCAGAACCACCAATACCCGGCCCGTGAGATGAACCCGTCCCGCCCAGGCAAACGCCAGCGACCAGACCACCGCGACAGTCGGTGCGTCCAAACTGGCTAGATGCCAAAATGCCACCGGAGACGGAGTGTAAGCGGACCGGATCGCGTTCGCGCGTCGGTCCGCAGTCCAGGTATGGATCTTGCCCCAAACCGTCAGTTGAGCGAGGGGAAGCGGCACTGTTTCAATTCTAGGACGGTCGGTTGCGCGAGCCTGGTTGAGTTTCGCCTCGGGCCTGCGTTCCCGCACTCCCGACAATCCCCCCTCTTATGCGCTATTCCGCCGGCCGGCTCGAACTGGGAAAACAGACGGCAAAGGACCGCACGGTACTTCCGCTCCCGACCCCTTACTAAAGTGTGGGTTAACTCGGCTTGATTCTGCGCTTTCAAGGCTAAGATGATCGTTGAGGTCGGGTCGTATGATCGAAACCATGAGTCGTGCGGCAATCAGTCGCGACTGGGTTGGGAGTTTTGCTGACGGGAGGTTTCCCCTCCTTCAATGGCTTGGCGGTTCTCAAGCGAGCGGTGTGTTTCTCACCGAATTGAGCGAGCAATCGCAAAAAGCAGTCATCAAACTGATCCCCGAAGATGATCAGGATGCTGCCGCTCGCGCCGCCGCATGGGAAACCGCAGCCACCCTTTCTCATCCAAATCTGATGAAGATCTACACGCACGGCCGCTGCGAAATCGACGGTGTTTCCTGCCACTTCGTCGTTACAGAATACGCCGACGAGGTTCTCGCCGATATTCTTCGCGAGCGACCGCTTACGCCCGATGAGACGCGCGACATGCTCAGGCCGGCCCTGGCAGCGCTCTCTTATTTGCACGCCAAGGGTCTCGTTCACGGCCGTCTCAACCCATCGAACATCATGGCTGCCGGCGACAGCCTCAAGCTCACCACTTACGGAGTTTGTCCCGCGGGGGCAGCCGTCATATCCAGGCCAACGCGAACCGTCTGCGATGCGCCGGAGACCGAAAACGGGTTGATCGT
>CAZVYV010001157.1:0-1051 GCA_964630985.1 uncultured Occallatibacter sp. | reverse complement strand
GGGATGAGAGTTGAATCGGGGAACATGTTGATCATTTCCCGATACTCTCTCTCGGATTGCTCGGCGTTGGTAAAGTCGCGGTCGGGCTTTTCCATCTGCTGGTAATAAATGTCGGCCACCTTCATCTTGGCTTCGGCAGCCTCAGGGACATTTGGAAAGAAGGTGATGAAGTCCTCGTATTCGGCTTCGGCCTGGGTGAGGGCCGCGGAGCCGCCTTCTTTGAACCACGTATCGCCGACCGACAGCTTGGCGCGCATGCGGTATTCCGACTCGGGATACGTGTTGAGCATGGTTTGCAGGTCGAGGCGCGCGACGTCGTAGCGGCCCTTCTTCATGGCGACCATGGCCTTGTCGTACAGCTCTTTATCGGGCTGCTTGGATTGCACGCCAGCCAGCGGATTGGCGTTCAAGTCGTAAGCCTTCTTCTGCTTTTTCTGCCGCTTGTACTTCGGGTGCTGGACGTCGTCCTGGTTCTGGGCGGAGTTCTGGTTCTGGGCTTCTGCTGCAATTCCGCTGAAGAACAACGCCAGAACAGCAATCGCCACAATTCTGAGAGACAACCGGTTCATACCACCTCTTGGGAGGAGGACCCTGGGGTGGGCCATCCGCAACTTGCATGCTCGTTTTAGTGAATTTTACTCTTTCCAGCCGATACTCTGCTGGCAATGATCCGGTCATCGGCCTCGCGGGCGGCGGCCAGCAACGAACGGGCGTCGCGCTCCGGTTCGGCGGCGCCGAAGACTGCATTACCGGCTACGAGCAACTCCGCTCCAGCTTGGACGACCGCGGCGACAGTGTCGTGAGCCACGCCGCCATCGACTTCAATTTTAAAATCGAGATCGAGGTCGTTGCGGAGCTCCACGAGATGGCGGATCTTGTTCAAAGAGAAAGGGATAAACTCCTGCCCGCCGAAACCGGGATTCACGCTCATGATGAGCACATGGTGCACCATGGGCAGAATATCGATGAGGAGATCGACGCGCGTGGCCGGGTTGAGAACCACGCCCGGCTTCATGCCGTGGTGAAGGATCATCTCCAGCGAGCGGTGCAG
>CAZVYV010001156.1:0-1052 GCA_964630985.1 uncultured Occallatibacter sp. | reverse complement strand
TGTCTATTCCACCATCCTCCGCTACGACACGCCCGCCGTGAAAATCGCCGCGCTCAAGCCCGGCGGAATCATCTTGTCCGGCGGGCCGTCGTCGGTTTATGCCAAGGACGCGCCGCTGCCCGACAAGACCATTTTCTCGCTCGGCGTGCCAGTGCTCGGCATCTGCTTCGGCGTGCAACTGCTCGCGCAATTCCTCGGCGGCAAGGTCGAGAAAGGCCAGAAACGCGAATATGGCAAGGGCACGCTGACCATCAAGGACAAGTCCTGCGCGTTGTTTTCAAATCTGCCGGAGCAGCTCCAGGTCTGGAATTCGCACGGCGACAAGCTCACGAAATTGCCACGCGGCTTCAAGCCCGTCGCCGTCACCGAGAACTCGCCGTTCGCCGCCATCGAGAACCGCGCGCTAAAGCTGTTCGGCTTGCAATTCCATCCCGAAGTCGTCCATACGCCGCGCGGCAGTGAAATCATTTCCAACTTCGTCCACAAGATTTGCGGCTGCGGCAAAAGCTGGACGATGCGCAATTACGTCGAGCAGGCCGTCGCCGAAATCCGGCGGCAGGTCGGCGGGGAAAAGGTGATTCTCGGCTTGAGCGGCGGCGTGGATTCCAGCGTCGCGGCGGCGTTGCTGCACAAGGCCATCGGCAGCCAGCTCACCTGCATTTTCGTCAACAACGGCGTCCTCCGCGCGCGCGAGGCGGAAACGGTCCAGGAGGTTTTCGGAAAACATTTCCGCATCAAATTGAAATACGTGGACGCTTCGAAGCGGTTCCTCTCGAAATTGCGCGGCGTCACCGACCCGGAGCGCAAGCGCAAAATCATCGGCGGAGAATTCATCCGCGTGTTCGATGACGCGGTGGTTGAACTGACTAAAAAAAGTCCAAAGTCCAAAGTCCAAAGTCCAAAGCCTGAATTTCCAATTCGCACTCCGCAATCCGCGCTCCGCAATCCGCAATATAGGTTTCTCGCCCAGGGCACGTTGTATCCAGACGTTATCGAGTCCGTGCCCATCGCCGGCAATCCGGCGGCGATGATCAAGAGCCATCACAACGTCG
>CAZVYV010001155.1:0-1054 GCA_964630985.1 uncultured Occallatibacter sp. | reverse complement strand
CGGCGCGGGCCAATGCGCACGAGGCGATGATGAAGTCGGCGGATGCACTGGACGAGCACCGGTTCAGCGCACAGGTGTACGACCTGCTGACCAAGGACATTCCGAAGGGGTTGCCGCCCGCGATCGAAGCCGGCCACAAACTGGCCGCCTGGAACAAGGCGCACGGGATAAAGGAAGACACGCCGACGCCTGAACAGGCGGTTGCCGGGCGCATCATCAATGAGAACCCCAAGGCGACGGGGGAGGAACTGTCCACGCTGTTCAGGGATGCCGGGGTGCAGGTCGGCCGGCAGCCCGAGCGCGACCGCATCATATCCGAGCGCGTGTATTACGAGGAGCAGGCGATCCGGGACCGCGAGGGGCGCGAGCCGACGGCGGCCGAGAGCGCCAAGATCCGGGAGACGGCGAGCGCGATGGGGCGCGCAGGCGTCGGTGCGGCAGGAGGGCTCCCGAAGAACAGCTCGCAGCTTAAAATAGCCGAGATGCAGGAGATCAAGGACGCGGCTGCCAAGGAAGGCAGAACCCTGTCTACTTCCGAAGCCGAAGACAAATGGGCCGAGCACCAGGCCAAGATCAAGATGGAGACGGCTACGATCACCGGCAACAAGGCCGATGATTTGCTGCGCAAGCGCGACCTTGCAACCGATATGATCGCCGACTCGAACAAGAACATCGATTTCCTGCAGACTCACAAGTGGCCGGCGGGTGTGCTCGGCAAGGTGATGCGCGGCGAGGAACTTGTCGGCAACATCGCCGGCACCACGGACACGGAGCGCAAGGATTTCTATCGGCGTGTGCACGAGATGTCGATGATCGCGCCGCAGTTGCTCGCCGACCAGACTGGGCGCCCGCTCAAGGCGATGCAGGACGAAGTGCGCAGCGTGGTCGCGGGACTGGAAGCCGGCGACACCGGGCCGAACACCATCAGTGCTTACAGGAGTCTGATCGAGCGCCTTGAAAAACGTCAAGCCGACTGGAACACCCGGCTTACTAAAAGCCCGGCGGAAAATGCGCGCGAGGGCGGGGCACCGTCGGCGCCCGCGACGGAGAAAAG
>CAZVYV010001154.1:0-1055 GCA_964630985.1 uncultured Occallatibacter sp. | reverse complement strand
CGGGAAGAAATACCTTCTCCACCGTCCGCTTCTTGCCGTTGACGATCTCCGTCACCGGCTCAGTCGGAATCATCACGCGCCCCACGCGCTCCTTCAATCCGAATGCCTGCACGCGGCTCTCGATCGATTCGCGCACCTTGCGCTCAAACCCCGAGTAAGCGTGCAAAATGTACCAACGGAAATTCTCGTTCTTCACCGGTTCCGGGACTGCCGCGGCCACGGGCGGTTCTTCCCCGCCTGACGGTGGCTCTGCAGCCGCGGCCGTCACAGGCTCTGCCGCGCTGGCTTTCGCTTCGGTCGCCTGCGGTTCTACCGCTTCCGCCGTCTCAGCCGTCGCCGTTTCCGCACGCGTCTCCGTAGACCCCGTCTCTGCGGATTGCTCCAAGTCTTCCTTCATTCCACTCTCGATTCCGTGCCGCCTCAGTTACTGCAATCCACCACCGAGCCGGCTCAGCAGCCCATATACCGCGACTTTAAAAATGCCGTCCACAATAAAGAAGTACAGCGCAAACAGGAACGTCGTAACGATCACTACTCCCGTCGTCACTCTCACTTCCTTCCACTGGGGCCAAACGACTTTGCGCATCTCTGCGCGCACATCGCGCAGAAAGGTCGTAAATTCGGTCCACTTGCCCAATGCGTTCCCGCCAAACTCAGCCAATGCTCCTGGCTGCTGCCGTTTGGCCGAACGCTCCGAGCCCTTTTCCATTGCCGTCTTCGTCGCCATGCTTTACTTCCTGTTCCAGGGTTCAGGTTTTTCTATTCCCTGTTCCCTATTCCCTGCTCCCTGTATCTCTGGCAGGGGCGGTCGGATTCGAACCGACAAGTCCGGTTTTGGAGACCGGCAGTTTAGCCGTTGAGCTTACGCCCCTGTAAAAAGCAGCTTCTAGCTCTTAGCTATTAGCTATTAGCTTCTAGCTCCGTCGCGGAAGACCCAAAAGGTTTGCTCTCCCGCCGCACGAGCTAATGGCTAACGGCTAATGGCTAACGGCTGCCTCACTTCGACTCTTTGTGCACCTGGTGCTTGCGGCAGCGCTTGCAGAACTTCTTCAACT
>CAZVYV010001153.1:0-1055 GCA_964630985.1 uncultured Occallatibacter sp. | reverse complement strand
CCAAAGTTAATATCGAAACAAGGTACATGAAGATTGCGTAGAACGTCAACCACACCACCGCCAACACCACCGCCATCAACAAAGATAGCGTCAGCAGAAAGAGTCCGATATAGCTCGGCCACTTTGGTGGCGACTTCAACGACGCTGGCGCCACGAAGGCGGACCAAGGGAATTGAGGTGGCATCACGACCCTTACGGGGGAAGATAACGGATTCGTTTGAACCATATCGGGCTACGTCAACGCCGAGGACGAGGGGATCGTGGAGGTGGGAGATGGGCTCACGAAGACAGGCGGAGTCGACAGCTTCGGCGGAGATAAACTCGGCTTCTCCGGTTCGGGGGAAAGTTCCTCGAACGCGAACTCTGACAAAGTCAGAGTCCTCGCCGTATGCCTCAACCCATCGAGCAATCTGTGTTTTGTTGGTAAATCGGACTGTTCGAGAGTCGACTTGATACGTTCGCCAAGAACGCGAGTGACGTTGTCCAGGAAAGCATTCTCGGAAGCGGCCCGTGTTTCGAGTTGGGTTTCCGAACACGCACCAGATGATTTGAGTGTCAGCATCGGTCAGAGCTCCTTCTGAAACTTCGTAGATCCGGTCGGCGATAGCCGAGCCTTCATCGAATATAAGAAGTATTCGGCTTCCCTTGTTGTGAAGACCCGCGAACGCTTCTGTGTTTCGTTCGGACCAAGGGACCATGTCGATTCGCCACGTACGCTCGTATGCTCGGTGGTATAGAGCGGTAGCGGTAAGTTCGAACTCATCTTTGGCGATGAAAAGATGAAACCATTTGCCAAGTTCGGCCCAGGTTTTAGTACGGAGTTGGGTTTCGGTATTGGCGGTGACAACTCCGCGGGTGAAGGGGCAGGTTGAGATTGCCCAGATAACGATCCACGAGACAAGACAGGATTTGCCAACCCCGTGGCCGGAGGCGACTGCGATCTGAATCGCCTCACTAACCAACTCTGTAACGGAGCGGTTCTTGGCAAGCCCCTCTTCAATGTAGGCGAGTACTTCATCTTGCCATGTCTCCGGACCGGTTTCGTCGGCGAGTTG
>CAZVYV010001152.1:0-1056 GCA_964630985.1 uncultured Occallatibacter sp. | reverse complement strand
GAACTGGGCGATGACGCAACTAATGAGCAGATTGATGCGCGTATCGCAGAGATCAGAGCTGGAAAGACTGAGCCCAAAGAAACCAGTCCTGAGGATATGTCCAAGACCGAGCAGGTAGTGAGTCAGCATACCGATCAAGAGCTGGTTCGACTGGGCAAGAAGTATGGTCTGGACGAGAGCAAGTATGACTTCTCCAAGCGTGATGCTAATCGGCATCGCGTGGAGAGAGATGACTTCGTGAATGACTTGCTTTCGAAGATGCCAAAGGAAGATGTGAGCAATATCGCGCGACTGTCCGATGAGTTCAACAAGAAAGACACAACTCTTTGGACCGAAGCGGAACGCTCTCAACTCTCTAAGGCACAGCGCGCCCGCGCCATTATGCAGGAACACGAGGGTGGACCCAAGACCGTAGGCGGGGGAGCACCTGATACTGTAGGTACCAAGGAAGGGGCCGAGAAGGACACAGATCACTTTGCGCAAGCTAAGAAGGAGCTGCCCAACGGTACGCTTTCTGAGCAGCTTGGGAGAGCACAGGAGTTGAAGAGCCAAGGGAAACCCAAGGCCGCAGGTAAGGGTACACCAGAAGCGGCAGAAGATCTGCGTGAGCAGATTGGTGCACATAATGCCGATGGTGGCTCTACTTTCCATCCAACAAAAGGAAATTTGAAAGGTCAACCTTATTTCTCTGTGGGTGGTGAACCAGAATTCCGTAACCCTAAACTGTCCATGGTGACAGAAGGTGGTGAGATGTCTGCAGACCAACTCAAGGAGTTCTCTGAACGTCCTGAGGTTAAGGCAGCTCTCGCTAAGCATCCTGATGCAAGCATAGGGACATGGCATGATACTGAGGCCGATCAAACGATAACCGAGTTGGTCAAGACACCGACCGACCGAGCTGAGGCTATCGAGATGGGCAAGAAAAACAATCAGAAAGCCATCTTCGACCTGAAGGAAGGCAAGGAAATTCCCACGGGTGGAACTGGGGAAACTGCAGAAGCAGCCAAGCCCTACAAGGACATGACCAAGGAGGAGCAAGAGGCCCTTGCTGCTAAG
>CAZVYV010001151.1:0-1057 GCA_964630985.1 uncultured Occallatibacter sp. | reverse complement strand
GGCGGGGCATGGGAAGACTCGCTCGTGGGCCAGTCAAAACTGCTGGGCACGATGCCCGTGGTGTACAACGTGGCCAACTTCGAGAAGCCTGCTCCGGGGCAACCTGCGCTGCTCAGCTTCGACGACGTGACCACAATGTTCCACGAATTTGGTCACGCGCTGCATGCGATGTTTGCCGACACGAATTTTCCCAGTTTATCGGGCACGTCGGTTCCGCGCGACTTCGTCGAGTTTCCTTCGCAGTTCAACGAGCATTGGGCCAGCAATCCCGCGGTGTTTGCGCATTACGCGCGCCATTACAAGACCGGCGATCCAATGCCGGCTGACCTTGCCGCAAAGATCGCGAGGGCAAAAACCTTCAACCAGGGTTATGACTTTACCGAGGTTCTTGCGGCGTCAGAGCTCGATCTGGAGTGGCACACGCTGCCGGTGAGCGCGCCGCTGGAGAATCCTGACACGTTTGAGAAGGAAGCGCTCGAGAGAAAGCATCTGGCGATCAGTTATGTGCCGCCGCGCTACCGCTCCAGCTATTTTCTGCACATTTGGGAGGATGGCTACCAGGCCGGCTACTACGCGTACACGTGGAGCGAGATGCTGGACGATAATGCCTACCAGTGGTTTGAGGATCATGGCGGACTGACGCGCGCCAACGGTGACCGCTTCCGGCGCATGGTGCTGTCGCGCGGCAACACGGAGGATCTGCAGAAAATGTACGACGCGTGGCTGGGCGGTGAGCCGACCATTGAGCCGTTGCTGAAGAACCGCGGGCTGAAGTAGACGGGGAGCCAAGCGGAGCTGGAAGCGATTCCGTGATCGAGAGAACCCACCCTAGCCGGAAAAACAAAAGCCCGGCGAGGGTGGGGCACCCGCGCTTTCGCGGATCACTATAATTCGTAGCTATGGCCGAGACGAACGCCGCGAGGAAAATCGAAAAGCTGCGGAACGAATTGCGGCGCCACGAGCACCTGTACTACGTACTGGATGCGCCGGAAATCGGCGACGCCGAGTACGACGCGCTGATGAACGAGCTGAAGAAGCTCGAAGCCGCGCATCCCGA
>CAZVYV010001150.1:0-1057 GCA_964630985.1 uncultured Occallatibacter sp. | reverse complement strand
CCGCGTGTCTGCTCTCCACGCCGCCGCGAGACCGTTAGACCCTAACCCCGTTCACGGCCCGTAACAAGCCCCTTGACGGCGGCCCAAAAATGTTAGACCATGTGCCCGCACCGTTAGACAGAACTCCCGAGCGGCCGGGATTGCCGCCTCGAACCAAGGGAGATGCCGGAACGTGAACAGCAACACCTTCCGCACATTTTTGAGCTACCAGATCATCGGCTGATCGACCGCGGCGCCGGGCCACATTCCGTGCCTGTGCTTCAATGGGGAGACCCCCGAAATGACTTGGGGTTATACGATGGCGTAGCGGGGAGAAAAGCCCCCCGCAGCCCGATCGGAGCATCGGGAGTTACCCAGGGCCACCGTTCAGGAACGCACACCTGACGGTGGCCTTTTTCGTGGGCCTATCCCCGCTGATCACACCACCGCGCGATCTGGGTTGACGGGTCTCGGAAAATTGTGCCAGAAATGGATTGGGCCAGCCGGCGATGCAAACCGACTGGCCCAGAATGATCCGAAAGAACCTGTGAGAGGGTTCGGACCGAGGACAGGCCAACTATGTGCCTGAGACGGGCAGTCCCGTCAACCTTCTTTCCGACCATCCCCCAAAATTCATTCGGGTCGCATGGCCAGATCGCTGGGCGGTATGAATGACATTGGCGGCGATCTGGATTTGCTGCGCTACCAAGGGGCGTGACCATAGCGCAACCGCGGTCCGAAAGGTGTGAGCGGGGTCACGAATCGGATGGTTCCCGGTTCTAAGTAGACACCAACCTATCGCCAGAACCGACGCTGCGGCGTCTTGAGCGATGGGGCCTAAGCGGCAGGCCGGCTCCAGTAGTCAGGTTGAGACCGTGGACGGCATAGGGACTAACCCTTGCCAAGCTAGGCGAGGGCTAGTCGTCCTATGCCGTCACAACAAACCTCACCAGTACTCAGGGACGACAGAGAGAGTAGAAGGTAGTAGGGGAAAGAATGAGAGATAAGGGTACTGAATAGGGGAAAATCGACTAGTCTAACGAGATTTCGCTTGCATAGTCTAACGGCGCCCTATAGA
>CAZVYV010001149.1:0-1060 GCA_964630985.1 uncultured Occallatibacter sp. | reverse complement strand
ACGAATCCCCAGCCTGCAGCAACCAGCTCCCATTCATTGGGCGGATCGCCATCCGCGTTCAGCTGCGGAGCCACGAAGAACGGCGGCTCTTCAAGCGGCTCCCATGCGGGATGCTTGGCGAAGACGTCCTTGAGCGAGGGGTCCTGCTGGATCAGCAGCGCCTTCCAGGCCGCGTTGAGTTTGTCCAGATCCGCCCCGCGCGGGGCGTTGGGGTAGGGAAAGCCCGCACGGGTGAACTCCATGAGCACGGGAACAGGCCCTTTGGCATTCGCGGGCGTGACGACCGTCATGTGAATCTTGACGCTGATGGCAGAGCAACCGGAGTTGTCCACCTCGCCGATCAGGTCCTTGGCGATGACTGGAGTGAAGACGATGAATTCGTGATCGACAGCCGTGACAGTCCAGGTGACCTTGGGGACGTTGGCGGGCACATAGCCATAGACATTTTTCGAGTACATGTCGACGATCTGGGG
Source organism: uncultured Occallatibacter sp. (assembly GCA_964630985.1). Classification (GTDB taxonomy): domain Bacteria; phylum Acidobacteriota; class Terriglobia; order Terriglobales; family Acidobacteriaceae; genus Telmatobacter. The sequence goes on along the minus strand of CAZVYV010001149.1, from coordinate 587 downwards.
ACGGCGATCTTTCCACCACATTTCGGGAGTGGTCACCTTCTGACCGTCATTCATCGTGAGCGGATCGGGAACATTGGGGTAAGGATTGGCCTTCGACTCGTCGTAGTTGGCATGGTCAGGAGCTTTTTCATTCCCGTTCCACCCTGGGCGAAGCGTCTTGATGCCGAGCTGATCCATCATGTTCTGGTGATCCTGATCGGCGGTGAACGTGACCGGGGTACAGGGGGTCTGCGCCAGGATCGCGGATGCAGCGGCAAATGTGAAGGCGACAACGACGGGTTTGAGAAGGGAATGCATGGACACGCTCCGGAATCAAATGCTTGCAGGGATTTGCAGGGGTTAGAATTTCTTCGAGGATCATACTAAATCATCACCATGAGACAGACTGGCAGAATCGCGCTGATAGCCGCGTTGTTGGCGATTGCGACGTGCGCGCCAGCCGAGAAGGGCGCAGCCAAGGGAGAGGCATGGGTGGAAAGCTGGGGCACTTCGCAGCAGATTCCCGAGCCGCAGAACGCGCTGCCCACGGATGACATGCGCGATGCGACGTTGCGGCAGATCGTTCATTTGTCGCTGGGCGGCTCGGC
>CAZVYV010001148.1:0-1060 GCA_964630985.1 uncultured Occallatibacter sp. | reverse complement strand
TGATTTTCGGAAATCAACTGCGCCGATATGACCGGATCAGACCCGCCGTAAGGCATGGCGCTAGCCGACCCTAGCGCTCCGCCGGCGCCAGGAAGCAGCGCCAGGCTACCAAGAGAGCCGCCATCGTCCTTATGCACCCTGCCGCCATCCGCGAACGCATCCACGACAGCCGGCCCTTGTGGCGCGGAAGCTGTAAGGCTTGCTTTCGGCGACATCCAATGCGCTTCATCGATCTGATTGACCTGCTGGCCAGTTAGATCGAGACCGCCACCGCTATCCTTGCCAACGCGGCCACCCCTCGCGAGCACTGGCAACATCGAACCGAGAGAACCGAGAGCGCTACTGGCGGCGGTCCCGGCCGCTTGATACCCAGAATAGGGGATGAGCCCCGCGAGCGCCGTTCCAGCTCCAGCGACCTGACCAAGCGTTGATGGGGCCGCCGTGGATTGATTCTGCTGAGTGACGCCCGTCGTATTGCTCGTCCCGCCCATGTTGGGGCCGGTGGAATTGACAAGACCAGATTCCCACGAAGCTACCTGGAAGGGATAAGCCTCTTGATTGAGGAACTGCTGATAGTTAGTCGAAAGCTGCGCTTGTCCAAGTTGCTGTTGCAAGCTTCCCGTGTTGAGAAGCGCCTGAGACCCTTGAAGCGATGCGTTCTGCGCCTCGGTTCCCAACTGGCCAAGACTATAAGCTCCGGCCTGCAACGCGCCAACATTCTGCGCCTGTTGCTGATTATATTCCCCGAGCGCCTGGGAATAGCCTTGGTTCTCAAGCCCAGCGATGGTCTGATTTTCCGCTAGCGCCTGCTGGCCGCCGAGCTGAGCCTGCGCCACTCCAACACGGTTGCCGCCCATCGCCCCTTGGGCGATCGCATTCCCGGTGAGCGAGGATTGCTGTTGCGCGTTGGTGTTCGCTATCTGAGCCTCGGTCGCGCCGATGACTTGGCTCTGATAAGGCGACATATACTGGTTGATGGACTGAGCGTTGAAGTTAGCGGGATTAGCCGCGGCCATCGCCTGATTGGTCGCGCTAGTGGCACTGTTGATGTAAGGCTGCG
>CAZVYV010001147.1:0-1066 GCA_964630985.1 uncultured Occallatibacter sp. | reverse complement strand
GCAAGAAGTCGGAATCCAGCCCAGATCAAAGCGAGGTGCCGTTCTAAATGGGCGCCTTCATAGAAGCCAGCGGGGCGATGCACTTGGTAAAAGACATTCCCGCTGATGACGACATCAAATTACGCGACATGGTACGAGTTTTCTTTCGATCAGCTATGGACGAGGGCGACATGATCGAATTCGCGCAGAACGTTTACAAGATCGGGCGAGAGACCGAAGCCCGGCGGCATCAGTGTTTCATCCTGGGGTCACTGGAAGACGCAGAGCACATCTCGATTAAACGGGCGATGGAGGCAACAGGATTCAGTCCTGTGAAGGCGGCAGCGATTTTGAAAATCGGCAAGACGACGATGTACCGGAAGCTGGATTATTTTCAAATTCCATACGGACGAAAACAAGAAACCGAGGAGGTGGCAGAGTGAGTGAGCAAGGAGAAGTGATCAGTCAAAGAACGAAAGACTACGCCATGAAGGTCGAAGAGCAGATGCTCGCGGTCTCTGGCGAATTCAAATCCAGGTATTGGACTCTCGGTTTAGGCGCGGCCGAGATCAAGGAAAAATCGCTCTGGGAAGTTCGCGGCTTCGAGTCAGAGCAGGCTTACCGGGAATATCTCGGGATTGGCCGGTCGACCTACTTCCGGTGTCGCCGGCTGGCAATGGAGATTGGCCAACCGCTGATGAAGAAAGAACTGGTCACACGCGCGCGGCTGAATCGGCTGACGCTGGAAAACGCCGAGCAGTTGCTGAGGCTCGATGAGCGGCGCCGGTTTAGTGTGTCGTGGGTGGAGAAAGCCATTACCATGAAAGAATCGGAATTCGAGGCCGAAGTTGATCATGTGGTCTTGAATGGCACGGAGCCGGAACAGGTGACCAGTGAGAGCATGGGGTTCATCAAGATTCCAGTCACGGCCAGCCAGAAAGCTGTGATCATGGACGAGTTCCGCGAAGTTGCAGCGGAGCACGGGCTTGAAGTAGACGACCTTGGCGGGATCTGTGAGGCGGCAATGGCCGACTGGCATAACTGGCACCAGACAGAAGTTGAACAGCGGGACGAGGCGGAGGCTGTG
>CAZVYV010001146.1:0-1067 GCA_964630985.1 uncultured Occallatibacter sp. | reverse complement strand
TTCCACCGGCTCGACATGCGTACCACGAGCGCGGTGATCGGTGGTGCGGTCGAAGTCTGGACAAGGTTGGGGTGGCCGCCGGCAGCGTTGGCCTCGGTGTTGACCTGGCTAACGGGCTCAATGACAACGCTCGTCACGTCAGGCAACTGAAAAGAGAAACCCTCGTCGTAAATGGGCTTGGCCGCGCCGTTGCGCCAGACCGTCCAGTGGTAGGAGACGCGGCATTGGGCAGGGTCGGCCACGACGTTACTGACTCGGTTAACGGCGGCGTATTGGCCGGCGCTTCCGTTCGCCGTGTTTCGGTTGAAGGCGGTAAAGCTCACTGTCCTGATGCTGCTCAGTTCGCTCTGAACAGTCTTCATCGTAGCTTGCAAGCTCGCACTGTTCCCGGTCCCCCCAGGCGCGACACCTGAGGGCTTCGCAGCCCTGGAAGCACCCGGTGTTGCCGAGGGTTGTGGCAATGGCGACGCTCCCGGCCCTACTGGCCCGCCTGCGGGCGAAATGGGATTCTGCACGCCATCGGGCTCAGGCGCGCCTGCCGGTGGAATTGATGATGCCGTATGAGACGCGAAATGCACTCCCACAAAAACCGCACCCAGCAACAAAACCGAAACTGTTCCCGCGGCCCATGTCCACGCCCGCGCGCTCCAAAAACGGTGCGGGACCGCCGCCGCTCCCAGCCCGCTTCCCAAAACTGCTCCGCCCCCGCGTTGACCGCTTGATGGCAGTTGTTTCTCCGCTTCGACCGGCGTTGGCGGCGCGCCCGGCCCCGCGCGCGCCAGCAGAATCTTGATCGTCCCTGCCAGGCTCTTGAGATGCGCCTCCAATGGAGGATTCAGAGCGTCAAGCCAGTGAACGTTTCCGATGAAATACTCCAACCCCTTGCCGGGAAGTACATCTTCGATGCGCACAGGGAGGATGGCCACTCCTCGATTGACGGCCCTTTCCACTTCCCTGCGAATCTGCGGCGAGGCATTCGCGTTGGCCGTGAAAACCAGCACCATGATCCTGCATTCTTCAATGGCGTCGATGATCGCCTCGCCCCATTCCATACTCGGGAGCACGTC
>CAZVYV010001145.1:0-1067 GCA_964630985.1 uncultured Occallatibacter sp. | reverse complement strand
GGCTTCTTAATCCTTAAGGTCGGAGTTCGAATCTCCGCTGACCCGCCAATCTTGATACAGCATGATATATCATGCATTAGGCCCGTTACGCATCTAGTGAGGCGGTTCCCCTGTCCAGGGAATGAGGGGAAGGCGGTATTCCCACGGGTCGCCAATACGCCTGTATAGCTCAATGATAGAGCCATTTCCTCATAAGAAATCCGATGCACGTTCGACCCGCGCTGCAGGCACCACCTAGGAGACGAACATGCGCTGCATCGTGGAGCCACTAAAGATTGACCAGAACCCACCGACGCTGCGTATATTCGTACATGGTGCACCACATCGGAGGCAGCACATACAGGTGATTGAGCGGTACCGCAAGGAGTTGATGGTGGCAATGAAGGCCGCCAAGATTCGCACGCCAATTCGCTGTGATATCGACCTGTGGGTATTGTTCATTGATCCGTGCAGTTGCGATTTAGATAACTTGATTGCGGCGCTCTATCGCGCTATGGATGGTCATGTCTTGGTAGACGACAGCCTCATTCAACACGTTGAAATGTCAAAGTTCTATCCATGTGCGCCGACGAAGTCAGAACCAGCCAGAACACAGAAATCGAAACGCGACTAAAGGTCTGCATAGAGTGTGGTTTGGTTAAGCCAGCAACACTAGAATTCTTTCCAAAAAATGGTAAATATCTTAGCGGAAGATGCAGGCAATGCACCTCTATTCGGAACAAAATAAGATATGAACGTAAGAAGGACGAAATAACGGTAAAAAACAAGGAATGGAGAGAAAAAAACAAGGAAAAGATGGACGTCTATGTCGCTGAATGGCATGCCAAGAATTGGGAGCGCGTAAAAGAAATCAAGCGGCAGTGGTATGAGCGCAACAAGGATCGTCAGGTAGATAGAGACGCAACGAATGCGCGCCGCCGGGAGCGCGCTAAAAATGACCCGTCAATCAGGCTGCATAGCAACATCAGTAGATCTTTAAGAAACTCTATTCTATTCGAGAAGAATACATCTTGGCATGAGATATTAGGGTATACGACCGCAGAACTCGTTCGCCACATTGAACGTCA
>CAZVYV010001144.1:0-1069 GCA_964630985.1 uncultured Occallatibacter sp. | reverse complement strand
ATACGCACAAGGGAACCGAGAAGCTCTTCGAGAGTCTCCCCATTCACCGCGCGGTCTTTCTGGCAGAGAGCATCTCGGGCGACTCGGCCTTTTCCCACGGCACAGCATTCTGTCAGGCCGTCGAGAAGGCAGCGGAGATCGCAGTTCCGGCGCGTGCACAGTTTCTGCGCACCATCCTCCTCGAACTCGAACGAATTGCAAATCACGTCGCCGACGTCGGAGCCATCGCCACTGACGTAGGATTTGTGATTGCCAACGCCCATGCCGGGCGCGTGCGAGAGCTTGTGTTGGGCTTGAACGAGACTCTCACCGGAAGTCGCGTCCTGCGCGGAATGATAGCCATTGGCGGCGTGCGCAGGGACTGGCAGCCAGACCAGGTCGAAGCCATCGAGAAAACACTTAAAGTTGTGGAGCGCGAGTTCCGCGATCTGGTGGCGATTATTCAGTCCTCCGATTCCACCCGCGACCGCCTGGAGCACACAGGAATCCTGCGCCCGGGGAAGGCGCTAACCCTTGGAGTTGTCGGTGTGGCAGGGCGCGCCTCTGGCGTCGATCGCGATATCCGTCGCGATCATCCATACGAGGCGTATAGCCAACTCCTCTTCAAGGTTCCGATCTATCAGGAGGGAGATGTGCGCCATCGCATGCAGGTTCGCATCGATGAAGTCGGCGAGTCGATCCAAATGATCCGCGCGGCGGTTGCACTTCTTCCTGAAGGTCCGCACCGCGCTCCAATTCAGCCCATCCCGTCGGGGCGCTGCGCGATGAGCGCCGTCGAAGGCTGGCGCGGCGAGATCGTTCACTGGGTCCGCACAGGCGCAGGCAATTGCATCGAACGCTGCAAAGTGAAGGATCCATCCATCAACAACTGGCCGGCCATTGTGGAAGCTGTCGAAGGCAATATCATTGCGGATTTTCCGGTGATCAACAAGAGTTTCAATTTGTCCTACTCGGGAACGGATCGGTAACACGATGTTCAAGATCCTCCAAAAATCGTTCAGCATTGGTTCCGCGACGGCCGATTATCCGAACATATCGCCGCGACTGGCCAAGCAGTTTCGGGGATGCC
>CAZVYV010001143.1:0-1074 GCA_964630985.1 uncultured Occallatibacter sp. | reverse complement strand
TCTATCCTCTTGACTCTTCCTTCCCGTACCATTCCTCCTAGACCCGCGTCTCGGAGCAGGGAGCCTCCAACTCACCCATGGCCGATTCCTCACCGCGTCCGAAATACTCGACCAGCGCTCCTGCTCGGTTCTCCTCCAGTTTGCCCGAGAATCCGCGTAAGGACTATGCCTGCGATTATGCCCGGCCTTCGGGCAAGTCAGGTGGTGTTCCCTGCGACACGCCGCATCGCACGTCCTCGTCCATTCGCAAGGGCAGCAAATCAAGGAGTCGCCGCCGTGGATGAGACCGCCGACCAGACCCCTCCCGAAGTTACCATCGAGCCGGCTGACAACGGCTTCATCGTCCGCCATCACCAGCGGTCCGGCAAGAAAGACCAGCCGGGGCGCACAATTCGCCGTCTTGCCATGACCGACGACGAGGCATTGGGCCATGCCAAGACTGCCTTGAATGGCGGCGGTCCGGCGAGGACTGCCAAAAAGAAATCAGCCTCACGTTCAGTTGGGCACGTCGCTGACGACGCGGGGGAGGAAGGGTCAACCCCAGCCCCCGCCGCCCATCAGACCGGTCATCGATCTGGTCGAGGCCGTTCTGCCCGTCGTCGACTTCGCCCTGGAGGTCGCCGATAATGTCCTCTCCCGGCTCACCACTGATTGACATGGCACGCAAGATCGGCGATGCCTACAACCGATGGAACTCTCCTCCTACGCGCGACGATCCCGCCTATCATGCCGAAATGCTCCGGCAGGCCAACCGGTCGTTCCAGCAGCGGCAGGATGCGGATCGAGCGGCGGCAGCCGCGCCTCCTGCTGCTTCACCTGCCAAGCGTGTTCCCAAGCGCACCCCTGTGCGGCCGACGGCAAAGCGGAAGTGAGGCGACAAGGATGCCCTGGACCCCAGCCGATTCTTCCCGCTTTACCAGGAAGGCCAAGTCCCCCAAGGCCAAACGCCAGTGGTCCGCAGTCGCGGATTCGACACTCGCCCGCACGGGGGACGAAGGAGCGGCAATCCGCGCCGCCAACTCCGTCGCGAAGAAGAGGCAGTCCAAGCGAATGAAGAAAAGAAACTAGCTTGGC
>CAZVYV010001142.1:0-1075 GCA_964630985.1 uncultured Occallatibacter sp. | reverse complement strand
GGGCACGCGCCCGCCGGGGCATTGAACGAAAAATGTTTTGGCGTGGGCGGGTCGTAACTTTTGCCCGTCGCGGGCGAACACATTTTGTTCGAGTGCAAAGTCTCAATCCAACCATCGGATTGCGGATTGCGGATTGCGGATTGCGGATTGGCTTCGGATGCGCCGGCTTTGGACCTTGGACTTTGGACCTTGGACTCTTCCGGCAATTGATGCAGCGTGAACATCACGCCTTCGCCCCAGCGCAATGCCGTCTCGACCGAATCGCCGAGCCGCACGCGGATTTTGTCGTCAATCACCAGCCGGTCCACAACGGCCTCGATGGTGTGAAATTTCTTTTTGTCGAGTTTGACCCGCGTGTCGGCGGCAAGCTCGACGAATTTGCCGTCCACGCGGGCGCGCACAAAGCCCTCGCGCGCGAGACGTTCGATCACGTCGCGAAATTCACCCTTCTGCCGGCGGATGACCGGCGCGAGCAGCATCACGCGCGTCTTGGGCGGCAGCGCTAGGATTTTGTCCACGATGTCGCTGGTGGTTTGCGAGACGATGGGCACGCCGGTGTCCGGGCAATGCGGTTTGCCGATGTGGGCGTAAAGCAGGCGCAAGTAGTCGTAAATTTCCGTGGTGGTGGCGATGATGGAGCGCGGGCTGGAGCCGGAACTGCGCTGCTCGATGGCGATGGCCGGCGACAAGCCCTCGATGAAATCCACCTCCGGTTTCTGCATCTGGTCCAAAAACTGCCGGGCGTAGGCGGAAAGGCTCTCGACGTATTTGCGCTGGCCCTCGGCGTAGATGGTGTCGAATGCAAGCGACGACTTGCCGCTCCCGCTCAAGCCGGTGATGACCACCAGCTTGTCGCGCGGGATGTTCAGCGTGAGATTTTTGAGATTGTGCTCACGCGCACCGCCGATGCGGATGAATTCCTTGCTCATGGACGCGAATTTTCCATTCCAATCAACCGGCAAGGATATTCAAACCCGCGCTGGAAGCAAAGCGCGATGTCGCTCGATGTAATTTTATTTCTCAAACACCACCAGCATTGCCACATCCTGTGCCGGGTTCACCACGTCTTCAAACA
>CAZVYV010001141.1:0-1077 GCA_964630985.1 uncultured Occallatibacter sp. | reverse complement strand
TGCGAGTACGTGGACCTGAACCACGCGCGTCTGCCAATTCCGCCACTTCGGCACGTAAGACTGCTCAGGCGCGTCGCGCCGAGCGGGCAGCAACTCTGAGTCTCGCAAATGCGCTCAGCGGTGTCAAATTCTGCCGCCGCTCCAGCGCATTTCACCCCGGCGTCTTCACGCCTTTCTTCAGCATCGCGACAGCTTTAACCATGCGATTCTGCCGCGTCTCTTCCTTCTTGGCTTCTTCAATCCACCGCACGTACTCCTTGCGGTGTGTGTAACTCAGCTTCTCGAATCCGGCCAGCAGCCCTTCCTTCTTCATCAGCGCTTTGAATGTGGCCGGAATCGCCACGGTGCGTTCGCTTTCGTCCTTCCACACCACCACGTCGATGGTGTCTCCCGGGCCTTTGCCAGTCTGCTCGCGGACGCCCTTGAGCACGCCAAGCGTGTGATGCGGCATGCCGCAGTTCATCAGCGAGCCCCGATAGGCCACTTTGTCCAGTGTCGCTTGCACGGGCACGCTTCCCCTTGTGCCGAATTCCTTCTCCACGTCGTAAGGAAAGAGAACGCCGGCGCCTCCACCCATCCCTGCGATAATCTTCGCTTTGAATTTGTATTTCTTCATCGCCACAGATGCCTCCCGAATGAACGGTCGATACCCATCCTCGCGCCATCAATTTCGGGCACGCCTTGGCGCCCGTGCAAGAAAAAAAGCCGGTGTGCCCGGCAATGAAACGAACATCCCATCCTGCGCGCCTGCTTCTTCGTGAAGCGCGAGGATGGGACGGGGTGATCGAATAGTTCTGGATGATCCGCTTACACCAGCTTCGCGTCCAGTGTGATCTCCGTGTTATTGGCGAAGAGCTTTGAAATCGGGCAGCCCGCTTTGGCGTCAGCTGCGGCTTTGTCGAAAGCTTCCTTGGTCGCGCCCGGAACACTAGCCGTCGTGGTCAGCGCGATCTTGGTAACCGCGAAGCCCGCGTCCACCTTGGCCAGCGTCACCGCCGCCTGAGTCTCGATCTTCGTTGGCGTCAATCCCGCCCCGCCCAGTTGCGCGCCCAGCGCCATCGAAAAGCAGCTCGCGTG
>CAZVYV010001140.1:0-1077 GCA_964630985.1 uncultured Occallatibacter sp. | reverse complement strand
ATGGATAATCCCAAGTTTCTCGCAAGAGATCCCGGTTTTCTGGCAAGAATGAACAGCATGCCCAAAGCCAAGCGGGACAAAATGCTACTCGGCTTGGATGGGGCTGTTGAGGGACAGTATTTTGACTGCTTCGACGCTTATGAGCATGTCATAGATTTGCGTGAAGACCCCGAAGCTATCATCTGGCAGCCATGGCAGCCAGTGTGGGCATCGCAAGACTGGGCGATGGGCGGGCACTACAACGCTTGCTATTTATTTACTAAGGCATTAGTGAAAACAGTAGGCAATGAGTACAAGACCAAGACAGTTTGTTTCAAAGAAATGGTTCTGCAAGGTGGAAAAACACACAAAGTGTGGGCGTCATTGCTTAAGGCCATGTGCAAACTACCAACAGGTGAGGCTTGCACACCTAAATCCATTTTCTTCTCTCATGAAAAGTTTTCCAAACAAGTTACCGGACATACCCCAGCTGATGAATACTCAGTTGAGTTACGTGCGTTAGGACTTCCACCTGTAGTCAGAGCAGCTGCAGCCGCTGGAGACCGTGTTGGGTCAGCGTCAATGGTGTACAACATGCTAATGAATGGCGAACTGGTCATTCTAGATACATGTCGAGACATTATCAATGCATTTCCTACGTTAATGCGTGATCCAGACATGATGGATGACGTTCTAAAGGTTTCCACTCGTGGAGACGACTGTTGGGATGCGTTCAGATATGGCATCTACGGCATGTATAAGTCCCGCAGGAAGCCTGAACAGATCACAATCGAAGAGCACGCGAGACAATTGGACCCGTTGGCGGCACATTTCTACAGAATTAAGATGTTAGCCAACAGAAAAAACGAAAATATACCCTTTGTTCAGGCCGAGCAGCCCGTTTGGCTAGGAAAAGGCGTATACTAAGGAGACTCAGCGTGGGAATTGAATCTGAAGAGACGTGGGGAGCACTCATACGTCAATTTTTTCGAGAATTATTCGGAAGTAGGTATGTTGACCACCTCGAAGGTGAGATTTTGCGCTTGCGCAATGACCAAGACAGAGTTTTGCATGACCGAGACGTGCAAATTGCAGCTC
>CAZVYV010001139.1:0-1078 GCA_964630985.1 uncultured Occallatibacter sp. | reverse complement strand
TTCTCGTAGAAATCGAGGGTCACCTTGTCGCATCCATACTGATCGTCATCGGCCACCAGCAGAAAAGCCGGTGGAGCATTCGCGGGCACCGTGTCGGGCACGCCGCCCCCCGGATAGACGAGCATCTGAAAGTCTGGCCTGCCGTTCAATTTGTCGATGGGATCGGTCGCGGACGGATCTCCGTCTCCCGGAGCATAGGCGACCATTGCGACCACTTCGCCACCGGCGGAGAAGCCAAGCATACCCACGCGATGCGGGTCGATGTTCCATTCTTTGGCGCGGCTGCGCACCAGCCGCATGGCCCGATACGCATCCTGGCGCACATTCTCTTTGGTGTACGGCGAGTTCGCTTCGCCGGGCAAGCGATACTTCAGCGCAAAAGCCGTTACACCAATGCTGTTGAGGAATTGCGCTGCCTGCATTCCCTCTGCGTTGAAGACCAACTCGCGAAACCCTCCGCCGGGTGCGATAACCACTGCAGTGCCGTTGGCCTTGTCTTTCGGTGGCAGGAAAACAGTGATCGATGGATCGTTTACGTTCCGCACCCAGTAATCCTGCGCCTGTTCTGGGATGTCCTTGCGGCTCTCAAACCCGGGCGCGCCGTTTTCCCAGAGATGAATCACCTGTGGGGCCGATTGGGCACCGACCATCGCACACGCCGACGCTAGCCCGAAGATTGCGATCAGGAACTTCATGGAGGAGACGGTCCTTTCCGGCGAGCTGATGAACGCTGGCGAGATTCACGCCAGCAACTTCGCAGCTTCCTTAGCGAAGTAGGTGACGATAAAGTCCGCTCCGGCGCGGCGCAGGCTGACCAGAGATTCCAAAATCGCGCGATCGCGATCCAACCAGCCCTTTTCAAACGCCGCTTGCAGCATCGAGTACTCGCCGGAAACCTGGTACGCGCCGATGGGCACGTCAACGCGCTCGCGCGCCGCTCGCACTACGTCGAGATATGGCATGGCGGGCTTCATCAGGATCATGTCCGCGCCCTCTTCGATGTCGAGATCGATCTCGCGCAGTGCTTCTCTGAGATTCGCCCCGTCCATCTGGTAGGTCCGTCGGTCACCGAACTGCG
>CAZVYV010001138.1:0-1085 GCA_964630985.1 uncultured Occallatibacter sp. | reverse complement strand
GGCGTAAACGGCACCGGAAACAAGAGCTTCATGGTGCCAAACAATTCAAATAGCAGCAACTTTACTTATTCGCCGCGGAACGTTGAAATCGCCGCAAAAATTAACTTCTAACCACGCAGAAAAATGATCCACAACGCGGCGGCTTCGGCCGCCGCGTTTTTCTTTTCGCCTCGTTGTGCTACTTCCCGTGCTGAGTTCTCCTTGCTGCAACGAGCCATAGAGTTCGGCGCCGCCTCGGATCGGATTCTCCATCATAGAAATTCGCTCGCGCTCCCTCCCGCTCGTCAATTCCCCATGCGCCCAGCGGGCATCGCACGTTGAAGGCAGGAAACCCGGGAAATTCACCACGTCTCCCACGCAAATTGCCAAAGTCCGGCCACTTCTCAGCCCAAATAGCCTTCAAATCCCCGTTCGTATCGTCAAAATCTACTTTCACGTAACAAAATTCAATGTTACTTTCGTGCACTGTTTCAATCGAAACTGTTGAAATCTCGACCGTTATTCCGCTATGTTGAATCACTCCCTCTATTCTTTTTTGGGGAGTTCCGGCTTTTTTCGGACCTCCTGAGGTGTACAAATGATCTGCCCCAAGTGCCAATCTGCCGCTCTGTCTGTCGTCCCGGCAGAAGTCCGGCTATATCGCAACAGTCCGCGCACTTTGAGTCACCCCCCGATGACGCCTTCTCCTGACATTCGGGTTTGCCTGGATTGTGGCTGGTCGGAGTTCGTGATTCCTCGCGCATGGCTTTCCGCTGGTTGGTTGCGTTCTCTGCGCCCGCAACCCGCCGTCAACGATGCGGGAATTGCCACTGCAAGTGCGTCCGCTGCGATTATGTAGTGCAAGTAATTCGATGGACCCGGCCCTCCTTTTGCGGCCGTCTCGCGGCAAGTGCGCTGTGCAAATGTTCTTGCGTGCGTAAAAAAGGCCTCCAGCTTTCGCCGGAGGCCTTCTTCAATTTCAGAGAATCGTACAGGGATTTGGCTTTTGTATTTGTACTCCCTATTCCCTGGTCCCTATTCCCTGCTTCAATACATTCCGTCCATGCCGCCGCCGCCATGACCAGCCGGTGCCGCACTCTTTGGCT
>CAZVYV010001137.1:0-1087 GCA_964630985.1 uncultured Occallatibacter sp. | reverse complement strand
GGCGTATATTTTGCCGGCTTGATGACGACCGTATTGCCCGCGGCCAGTGCTGGAGCGACTTTCCAGGCGAACATCAGCAACGGAAAGTTCCACGGGATGATCTGACCGACGACGCCGCAAGCCTGATAGTTCGGAAATTCGGATTCAAGAAGCTGGGCCCAGCCGGCGTGATGATAGAAGTGACGCGCGACGAGCGGAATGTCGATGTCGCGGCTCTCGCGGATGGGCTTGCCGTTGTCCATCGTCTCGATAACTGCGAGCCGGCGCGAATGCTTCTGGACTTGACGGGCGAGAGCGTAAAGATAACGAGCGCGTTCATGACCGCTCAGTGCCTGCCACGCCGGAAGGGCTTTGCGCGCGGCGGAGACGGCGGCTTCGACATCGGCGGTGTTGCCTTTGGCGACTTCGGCGAGGACTTCGCCGGTGGAGGGATCGCTGGTGGTCTGGTACTCGCCGCTGGCAGGCTTTACCCACGCGCCGCCGATGAATTCTTGAAACTGGCGATGGTGGCGATCGAGCCACTGATTGGCTTCTTTGGGATCCTCCGGCGCGGCGCCGTATTCCATGGTGTAGAACTTTTCGGTAATGCTGCTCAAATTTGGCTCCCCGACGGATCTTGGCACTGTTCCGTCGCCCCTACGGGGCTTCACTTCTTTCTGCTGCATTCCCAGGACAGCGCCCGCTGCGGCGGACTTGTCCTGGGCTATTTTCCTTGCATCCCTACGGGATGCTTTTCTCCCATCAAACCGGCAGCATTCTTCAAAAGCCCTTATGCGACCGGATGACGGTACGTGGCCGAGTAGCGCCCAGTTAAATGATGCTCCAATTGACGCTCGATATCGCCCAACATTCCGCTGGCGCCGAACCGAAAGAGTGACGGCTCGAGCCACGGGCGACCCAACTCATCCTTCATCAACGCCAGCCAGTCTGTTGCCTGCTTTGCTGTGCGAATGCCGCCCGCGGGCTTGAATCCGACGGCGCTGCCCGTGCGCTCGGCGTAGTCGCGAATGCAGCGGACCATCACGAGAGAAACTGGCAACGTGGCGTTGACGCTCTCTTTGCCTGTCGACGTTTTGATGAAGTCCGC
>CAZVYV010001136.1:0-1087 GCA_964630985.1 uncultured Occallatibacter sp. | reverse complement strand
ATCTCTCGCTTGTTGCCATCGCCAACGGTAGGAATGTCGAACACACCGTCTGTAACGGTTGGGACATCGGCGCCCGGAAGATAGAGCGCGCAACCTCCATTGATTCCGGAATCTACGCCCAAAATTCCCGGCATGACGATCAATCCATTCTATCGATGCGGTACTCCGTCCACGCGCTTCCGGATAGCACGCGGAGCTGGACGTCGATCGTGGCGACGCTGGACTTGCCAAAGCCAAGGCCGCACGCCGACGCCTCATCGCGCCCGCCAAGCACAGCCGATCTGGAATAGGCCTCAATCGTCGAACGCGCGCCGTGCAGCGAGTTCTTCAGCATCTCAGGAAATAGTCCATTGCCGCATTCGGTTCTGGTATCCGCGCATCCCTCAAGGATCAGGAAAACTGTCGAGGATAGTTCCCGCATGGGTCTGGTACCCCACATGTTTGGAGAAGCGATGACCGCTCTGACCCGCGCGAAGCGTCTAGGCCATAATTTCCATTGAGTGCAAGGCGATCCAGCCGGATAAGTGTACCATGCCACCGGATTACGTTCCTCTTCTCGGTCCCATTTTAGGATCGGAGGCGCGTCAGCGTGTTGCGCCGTGGTCAACGCGTAGAAGCCACCGTTCCTTGGCACCAATAGTTCGATCTGATCGGCTGAGATCAAGATTGTTCGCTTGAACTTCTCCCACGTCATGGCAAGCGTGGGAAGATCGACGGTCGGAACTGCATCCTTGCGCGGCTTTTTGGTTTCGAGATGCGCGAACACTCCGGTTTTCACCTGAACGATTTCTTGCTCCGACCAGAACGCATCTTCCAACGGCAGTTCTTCGAACCGCGCGAACCTGCGCTCAAGCGATCTCGCGATGCCGAGTTGCTCGACCAACTTTTCCGCCGCGCGCACATTGCCTTCTGACGGCGCCGCCTGTGGACGCTGATACATCAGAGGATTGACCTTCGCGGCATGACGACGCTGAAGATCGGCGAAAGGAACGCCTGCCACGATGTCGTCGAGCAGCGGACCGACCACCGACGATTTGATATGGCAGAACCCTTCCGGGGCATGCGCTACCGCGCGCCAAAGAATGTT
>CAZVYV010001135.1:0-1093 GCA_964630985.1 uncultured Occallatibacter sp. | reverse complement strand
GGGTCAAGGGGCTTGCCTTGCCCGCCGGGAGGCGGGAAGAATGCGAAACCCCGCCCGGGATGCCAGCCGGGCGGGGTGCAAAGCAGAGGGGTTGCCTTGGACGGGGCGACTCCCTGCTAACACGGCCGATGCCGCAGCGCAAGGAGTCCCTCATGCTCAAAGCCTCGATGAACCCGATGCACGAGGCAGCGCTGGCCTACGCGCGCAAGGGCTGGCGGGTGTTCCGGCTCAGCCGTCACAAGGTCCCGCTCAAGGGCACGCACGGGCACCTCGACGCCACCACCGACCCCGACCTGATCGCCGAGTGGTGGGGGCGCTCGCCGCGGTGCAACATCGGGATCGCCACCGGCGACGTCGTGGTGGTCGACGCGGACGGCCCGGGCGGGCTCGCGCGGCTGGTCGAGCTGATGGGGGGCGAACGGCCGCCCGAGACCTTAAGCGTGCAGACGACGCGCGGGTGGCATTTCTACTACGCGGTACCGGCCGGCCTCGAGCTCCGCACGCTCAACCAGGCGCGCGCAGTGCGCGGCGCCGACGGCCTCGATTTCAAGGCGCACGGCGGGTACGTGGTGGCGCCGCCGTCGTGCAACAAGCGCGGGGAAGTATCGTACCGCTGGGTCAACCCACAGACGCCGCTCGCGGTGCTTCCCGACAAGCTCGTGGATCATCTCAAGAAGCGAGCGCAACCGCCTAAAGTCAATGGGCATTCTCTGAGCCTGGCGCTCCCTGCGCACCTGCAGGGAAGAACGCCCAGCAACTTGTTGATTTTGGCTGCGGTCGAGCCGGACGACCAGGACATACCGGACACGCCTTGGGAGCGGCGGCGGTTCATCTCAGCCATGAAATACATCGATGCGTCATGCGGTTACGACGAATGGTTCGTAATCGGCGGGGCGATCCACCGGTTCACCCCCGGCCCGGACGGGCTCGCGATCTTCGAGGCATGGTCGCTCACCTCGCCGAACGAGCAGCATCGCGGCGACGTTCGCGGGGGCAAATGCGCGAGGAAGTGGGCCGAGTACGCCAAGCCCAGCGCAAACCGCCGCAGGCCGTCGTGGGTGCACGAGGAGGCGCGCAAGGCGGGTTGGCTCGA
>CAZVYV010001134.1:0-1094 GCA_964630985.1 uncultured Occallatibacter sp. | reverse complement strand
CTCAAGCAGATCCTCGACAAAATGTCGGCCATCACCGGCATCCCCTCGCCCACCGTCAAGATCCCCTTCGCCGTCGCCGTCACCTACGCCTTTTTTGAAGAGTTGATTACCGGCCGCATTCGTGGGCGTGAACCTCGGGCCACGCTTGAAGAAGTTCGCATGGGCCGCAAGAAAATGTATGCCTCCTCTGCACGCGCCCAGCAGGAGCTCGACTTTCGTGTTGTACCCGTCTACCCCGGCATGCGCGCCGCCATCGAGTGGTTCCGCACCAACGGCTACGCGCCCGCCAACACCGCGCAGGCTAGCGCCCAAACTCACCCATGACCCGAGTCGCCATCATCGCCGCCATGCCCGGCGAGCTCAAGCCGCTCGTTCGTAACTGGCCCCACAGCTCACGCGACGGCACACGCTTCTGGGCGCAGCGCACTGAAGAAGAAGAATGGATTGCCGCCTGCGCCGGCGCCGGCCAATCCGCAGCCACGCGTGCCTTCGCCGGTATCGAAGCCGGTGGCCCCATCGATCTGGTTTTCTCGATCGGCTGGGCCGGAGCGCTCCGCTCCGAGATCGTTCCCGGCACGGCCCACAACTTGGCCGGAGTCATCGACGTTCGCACCGGCGAGCGCTTCAACTGCGACGCGGGCGCAGGAAAACTCTGGCTTGCCACCAGTCCCACCGTCGCTGACGAATCCGAGAAGCGCCGGCTGGCCTCGGCCTACAAGGTCTCCCTCGTCGATATGGAAGCCGCCGCCGTCGCGCGCCTCGCCGCCATGCGCAGCATCCCGTTTTACTGCATTAAAGGCGTGAGCGACGCCCTCACCGACCGCCTGCCTGACTTCAATCGTTTTCTCCCGGCCTCCGGTCAATTTGAACTCGCCAAATTTGCTCTTTTTTCCATGTTCCGCCCCTGGTACTGGCCCTCACTCATCCGGATGGGCGAAAATAGTAAGAAGGCTTCCCAGAGCATCGCAGAGTCAATGCTTGGTTTTCTCGACGAACGAGGTCATGACAGCGAATAGAATGGCTACCCAAATCTCCACTCCCAGACTGAGGATCGACACCGGGATTCCCGACACGATGCGCGCCGTCGTCTACCG
>CAZVYV010001133.1:0-1096 GCA_964630985.1 uncultured Occallatibacter sp. | reverse complement strand
AAATCGGGAGCGGAGAAAAGTCTGCGCGAGGAGTTTCCCGCAGCCACGCTGCGCCGCGATCCATCGCTCTCACGCCTCGTCGATGCCGCGCTTGCGAGCTTCAGCAACAGTGGCACTCCTCTCGTCCAAAACCAGAACACAACGAAGTTGGACTTGCGCGGCACGGTCTTTCAGCTTCGCGTCTGGCAGGCGCTCCGCCAGATTCCACGCGGCGAAACGCGCAGCTACTCGCAGTTGGCGCGCGAGATGGGAGATCCCAAAGCCACGCGTGCTGTGGCCCGTGCCTGCGCCACCAATCGCGTGGCGTTGCTCGTCCCGTGCCATCGCGTGGTCGGTGCCAACGGCTCGCTCACCGGCTATCGATGGGGCGTGGAACGCAAGCAGCAGTTATTGAAAGCCGAGCGAGCCTGAGTCAAAAAGCAAAAGGGGCAGGCTCGATGCCCGCCCCTTCAGTTCGTCCGTATTCGTGGTTGCTCTTAATAGCCGAGCGGCGATGATCCTAGTGGCAGCCGCCGACTACTTTCCCCCCTGCCGCACCGGGAGCGGTGAGCAGAGCCGGAATTTTACTGGTCAGTGTTGGCGCCTCGTAGTTGAAGAACACGCCGGAACACGCCACGTCTCCATTCAAACGGAAGAGCGCGTAGGTACCCACGGCTCCGCCGCTGTAGCTCGTCTTTGTGCCTGACAGCGCGTTTCCTGATTTCAGCAGCGTCCCGCCCGATTCGAGCGCTTTGAGCGAGAGCACGTACCAGATTCCGTTTGCTCCGGAGCGTGCATCGGGAGAAGCCGCGTCGAGTTCCTGCGCCAAGCCATCGGCCCTGAGTACGGCATTCAAATGAGAGATCACCGGCGTTTGCGCATCCGGCGGCGCGCCCTGTGGCTTGGAAACGTCAAAGACATCCGGCTCGGTGAGTGACTTCAAATAGGCATCGATAGCGTCCTTGATTGCCTGTTTGTCAGCCGCATCATGCGCGTCTGTTGGAGCTGCTCCCGATGTGCCGGGTTCAGCTGCGGGAGCCTGTTGCGCATTCTCAGTTGGTCCCGGAGCGACGCATTCGCGCGCCTTGATGAGCGCAACGTATTTGGTTAGAAACGG
>CAZVYV010001132.1:0-1096 GCA_964630985.1 uncultured Occallatibacter sp. | reverse complement strand
CAGCAGAAGCCCGAGGGCGAGACATGAAAGAATGGCGGTCTATCCTCACCGACGCTCCGTCCGAGGGAGAGTTGATCGAGGTTAGCAAGGACGGGGATTCCGTGCTCGCTTCGATCTATTGGAACTCCGAGGATTGCGCCGACCTGACGGCCACCCACTGGCGCCCGACGCTTTCCGATTTCGATGAATACATCCTTGCGAAAGACCCGGTGCTCGCAAGACTGCACTTTGCTATGATGAAGGATGGCAAACCCCGCGAAGGTGAGAGCACGATCGAAGCGATGCTTCGTGTCGCTGAGGCTGAGTTTACCAAGGACTTCGGCGTCCCGGTGATGAAAGAGAACCGACCTTCCCCGCCTGGAGACAACTTTGGGGATCCGTCATGACCCATCCCGCGAACGTCAAGCGCCACATGCCGGCCTGGGTTGATGGCATGAAGCGCGCGGAGGGTGGCGCGGTATCGGATGGCGGCGCGACGTTGTCCGACCGAAAGAACAATCTGTGGGCAGACACGAAGCGTGATATTGGTGCACATCGCGAATACGATAGCGATGTTGACCCGGCGACGAACAAGGGCCAAGGGCCAACGCCGCAGAACGCGCGTAATCTGGCGTACACAAATCGTGGGGCCGATCTTCGGAAGATCAAGGACAATACTAGTGGCGCGGTCGATGACGCGCTTGACAACTTCAAGGATGTGCCATGAGCCACCCGCACAAGACTGCCGCGACCGACTCGCACAACGCGAAGCTCCACAGGTACACCCGGGACTACGGCTCGGCGGACAACGACACCGGGAATGTCCCGGCTCCGGGGGCGCTGGCCGAGGGGCCGCAGCGTGACATCGGTTTCGGGGCGAACGCGGAAGGCTTCATGCCCAAGGCGCGGGGCGACCGGATTGCCCGGCGGGCCAAGGGCGGCAAGGTCATGAAGCACCGCACCACTGGCGGCGATGTCTCCGCGGTTGAGGAAGCCAACCGGGATGAGGCCGAGGCGTTCCGTGGCGCTTCGCATCGCGCCCGTGGCGGACGGACCAAGGGCCACACCCACGTCAATGTGATCGTGGCCCCGCAGGGTGCCGCTGGTGGTGGTGCCC
>CAZVYV010001131.1:0-1097 GCA_964630985.1 uncultured Occallatibacter sp. | reverse complement strand
GGCGTGCGTTTGGCGGGCGGCCACGCTTGATGCGGGAATCAATGCCGGTTGGGGAGGGTTTGGGCAGAGGCGGGCGTCCTGGGAGGTTCCCAGGGCGGTAGCAGTGGGACTTACGGCAAGATGACCTGGTGCAGCGGCGAGGCAGCGAGTCTTTGAACATGACGTTGCCACACTGGTCACAGGTCCAGGTGGTAACGGTACGGGATCCAGTGTTTGAAATCATGGGTAAGGATAGCGCGAAAATAATTAGCCGTCAAGTACGAATTCTCTTGACAAAGAATGAACCGTGATGGCATATTAGCAACATCAGAGGCAACCAGCCTCATGGAGAATGAAAATGACGATCCGCGAACAAGTTTCCGAAGCAGTTTCCGAGCAAGCCGCGCAAGCCTGCATCAACCAACACACCCGCAACATCCACACTCTTTACGCCATGCCCGATGGCCGCGTGTACTGGGGCGAGGAAGTCTCCACTAACTCCTGGGATGTGATCGCCGGGACCGTTGATCCCGTCGCAGCTATCTACCAGACCGGAACCGGCTCCTGTGGCTGCAACTGCGATGCTTGCATGGCTGGCGACGATCCCACGGAATGGGCCGGGGATGACGCTGGTGAACTGCAAGACGAGCTGATTGCCAAGGTGGATGCCATCGAAGTTGGCTACTTTGATGACGAGCAAGAGGCTTAATCTCCACTGCGCCGCATCCACGGTAAGTGGAGCGTGAGGTTGGTAACCTCGGGCGGTACGTAACCCGCCAGAAAGACTCCCACCATGAGCCGCTCGACAATCAGCACCTTTAAACTGTTTCAGATGTTCCCTGACGAAGAAACGGCCCGTATTTACCTCGAGAGCCGCCTCTGGCCTAAAGGCGTTACCTGCCCAACCTGTGCCGGTCAGGATCGCATTACGCCCCGTAAGGCTGGCTTCCACCGCTGCAACAAATGCCAGCTTGACTTCACGATCCGCACTGGCACGATCTTTGAGCGGTCGCATATCCCATTGCACAAGTGGCTCTATGCCATGTACTTGCTTGTGACTGCCCGCAAGGGAATCTCTTCCATGCAGATCGCCAAAGAGATTGGTGTGCAGCAAAAAT
>CAZVYV010001130.1:0-1098 GCA_964630985.1 uncultured Occallatibacter sp. | reverse complement strand
CTGAATATGCGACGTGAATCGGAGCACAATCATGGCAAAACTCAATCAAATCATTGCGATAGAGAAGGGCGTGAAGGCCCAGACCTACAGCAACCTGACCGCAATCAACAAGGCGGTCCAGAAGCCTGAATTGTTCAACGGCTTCTCCAAGACATACCAGAAGCGTGACGACGATGGTGAGGACTTGCCTGCGGAGCGCAAGCGTGTCCAATTCACGTCATCCAACGTGCTACAGACGGCGGCGCTGACTCTGGGCGAGTTGTTCGATCTGACGGCGCGCAAGGATTTCACCAACTGCGAGGCCAAGGCTTCCGTAGAGGTGGATGGTCGCGTATTGCTGCCGCCGGCACCAGTCAGTTATCTGTTGTTCCTAGAGAAGCAACTGACGGATCTGCGGACGCTCATCGGCAACATGCCAGTGCTGGACGACGCCGAGGCGTGGACCAAAGACAATGAGGCTGGTCTGTACAAGACTGCTGAGGTGCATACGCATCGCACCAAGAAGGTCCAGAAGCCGCTGGTGCTGTATCCTGCAACGCCTGAGCATCCTGCCCAGACGCAGATCATCACGGAGGATATCATTGCGGGCTTCTGGGTACAGGTGAAGCAGAGCGGCGCGATGCCGAAGCCAGAGCAGACGCAACTGCTGGTCCGTGTCGAGAAGCTACTGCATGCCGTCAAGCAGGCTCGTGAGGCGGCGAACATGACCGAAGAGGTGTCTGCGCCAAAGGTTGGCGAAGCCGTCTTCGGCTACCTCATGGAGGTATGACAGAACTAAGCTGAAGCTTGGTGTAATAGCTAAAGACGCAAGTGTGCAGGTTCGATTCCTGCCCAGCGGACCACTACCTGACCGCTGGTGCCGAAATGGTAGACGGAACCCTAAATCAGGGTTGCTTGCATCAAGTTCAGGCTATTCCAATCAAGATCAGCATTGCCGTGGTGATCTTATCGAGGTGCATGGCGAAAAGCTGCGAGAGACGTTGGTTCGAACCCAACCGCCCGAGCTAAATACATACGGTGCATTTAGCTCGGGCGTAGCTTAGTGGAAAAGCGATCCTTCTGATTCTGATGCCATGTATTAAACGCCGAAGGTCACGA
>CAZVYV010001129.1:0-1099 GCA_964630985.1 uncultured Occallatibacter sp. | reverse complement strand
TAGCCCTCCGCGTATTTGTTCGTGAAGGTCGAGCCGGCCGCCTCTAAGACTGCTTCTGACACAAAGTTCTCGCTGGCAATCATCTCCAGCCCCTCGTGCTGGCGGAGAGTTTCCTGGTCAAGGGCGGCGGCGACCTCGGGGTCAGCCTGGGCGAGAGAAAGAGACATGCGGTCCGTCATACTTGGAATTTTAGCGTGTTCTCCCCTGTGGGAATCGATCGACCATCCCATTCGGAAGTAGAAATCCCGTAAACTGAATTCGGCACGCACTTGCGTCACCGATCGAGGACCCAATGATGAGCCGCGGCAGGCAACTTAGCTGGACCCGACTTACCTTATTCTTGACCTGCGCCTTCGCATTGAATCTTGCAAGATCTCAGGCCCCGAGCCCCGCGCCAACCGAGCCAGTGAATATCGACGCGGCCCTTTTGGCCAAGGCAAACGCCGGCGATCCCGCGGCACAAGTGCAGGTGGGTGAGCAATTTGCACGTGCCGGCGCTACCGAGCACTACCGCGCCGTGGCCACCCAGGATTACCAGCAGGCGGCCGCGTGGTACCTGAAGGCGGCCAACCAGAAATTCATTGACGGAGAGCTTCATCTGGCCTCGCTTTACCGCGACGGTGGCAATGGTTTTCCGCGCGACATGGAGCAGGCCGCGGCATGGTATTTGAAAGCCGCCAACCAGGGAGATGGTACCGCTCAGGGAACGCTCGCGGTTTTATATTCGATGGGCCAGGGCGTGCCGCACGACGATGCAGAAGCCTACTTCTGGTTCGACATTGCGGCATCGGTCAAAGGGCCCAATCAGGAGAAATACGCCGCCAACCGGCAGATGATCGGCGAGCGAATCACCGCCGATGAATTGGCCGAAGTCCAGGATCGCGTGGCGGCGTGGAAGGCCGCGCACCCTCAGCCGGATTCCCCAAAATAGAAAAATCATTCCGCGAACACGAGCTTGCAACAAAAGTTGCAGAGCTGCGGGAAAATCTTTGGTGAAACTTCGCGCGACGTTCGAGACCACCGTTTGGATCCAGGAAAATCGCAAAAAAGCACAACTACTTTTTCCAACCTGTGTCTGGTGGTGACATGGGCCGGCAAT
>CAZVYV010001128.1:0-1099 GCA_964630985.1 uncultured Occallatibacter sp. | reverse complement strand
GGGCCAAGGCTGCGCAAGTGAAGGAGACGAAGTGAACGAAGAAAAAGTAATCATGTTCGACAGTCCCGAGGCCGCGCAGTTCAAACCTCTCGAGGGTTGGGTAGACAGCCATGGATTCTTCTTTGGCAACGATGAGCGCACCGCGCGTTACTCGGGCAGCACACATACGAGGTGCGAGACGTGCGGAGAGGTTCATCTCACGCGGAGCTGGTGCGGTGCGTGCCATCGCCGCAAGGCGCAAGAGCGGTTCTTGTCTTTCCCGGTTGAGAAGTGGGACGGCAACACCCCCCTCTGCCTCTACGGGACAGAGACGTACTTCTTCGGCGATGCGGTGCTGGATTACATTGCTGACTTGGCACCGGATGCGGAAGTGCAAATCTGTAAGTGCAAACCCGGCTACCTACACACGTTGAACGCCGACGATTGGTGCGACGATTTGCCCGATGACGGCGAGTTGCCGGACGCTGTACAGACGGCCCTCGATGCGCTCAACGCGGCCATCAAGGAAGCTGATGCGGTCTGCTGGTGGGAAGACAAGATCGCAATCGACGTGGAAGACTTACGCTTGACGGTCAGGGAAAGGGCGGATGTGAAATGACGCCGGTATACATCGTGGAATGTAGCCGTGACGGCACGACCTGGGACCGCGCGGAGAACAGGAACCTCTACTGGAACACTGAGCGCGTTGCGTTGAATCATGCGCGTCAGTTCGAGCTGGAAAGCGCTGGGCTGATGCGGTACCGGGTCACGGCGTACTGGCCGGCGGAATCGAGGACGAAGCAATGAGCGAACACAGCGACATAACGCGCCCGCTCATCGACGCGCTCAACAAGACGGGCGGATTCGCGCTCCGCATGAATTCCGGCAAGGTGCGCGTCAAGGGCGGGTTCCTGCAACTGCACGATAAGGGAACGGCGGATATCCTGTTCTTCAGGAATACCGCAGGCTTGGTGAATTATCACCGGCCAATCTGGATTGAGACGAAGGCGGTCAAGAAGGATCACCACAAAGAGCAGCGCGAGGCGCAAGAAGAATTTCGCCTCAAGGTGGAGTTGCTTGGACATAGGTACGTGACTGCCCGCACCATTGATGAGGGATT
>CAZVYV010001127.1:0-1099 GCA_964630985.1 uncultured Occallatibacter sp. | reverse complement strand
CGTGCAATGTGAGGTAGGCATAGATTTTTTTCATCGCCTCCATCGGTATCCAGACTATTTCTCTGGGAGAATCGACGAGTCCAGACTTATCAGGTATCGGATTCATCCTATACTGTGAGGCAAGGACGGACGGGCCCTGCATCGGGTCATCCATGATGTCTTTCAAGGCTTGCGGAGGCATCCTAGATGGCCAGATAGTCTTACATGTGCTCAGGTCTGACAAGTCCCCAGAAACGATTACGTCCTGCTGGTTAATGGTGTAGCTTCTCTCTTCAGGAGACTTTGCAGCTTCGCTATCCAATACCGAACCATAGACATCTGAGAAATCGTACCTCGTGCCGCACATTGACCACCATCCACGCTGGGTTCCTCTAGGTCTAATATCGGCATCAGGTGCGGTTTCGAGCAAAGGCCACAAGAAACCCAGATGTGAGTTGACGTTTGCGATTTGCTCCGGGGTTCTGACATTTTCCTTATCTACCACGTCATCGTTGATAATCACATCGAAGTGGCCGCCAGCCACCACAGCACCAACCGAACACACCGACACGGTAGGCTCCTTGCGATGTACCGTTCTGGCCGGGACTGTAAACTGTTCCTGATTGCCAAATTCCTTGACGTTCTTTCCGTGAGGAACAAACTCAGGGTAAAGCGAGCGGAACATGTCATTGTGCCTGAAATGAGACAGTATCTCGCTCAGAAACTTCTTAACTTGTTCGCCCGTCCCCGAAGACAGAAGTATTCTTACATTAGGGTAGTTGATAATCCACTGAATTGTGTAGGCTAGAGTCGCTACGGTGGTCTTGAGATGACCTCTGGGCCAAAGGATTAAAGTCTTTCTCGGCCCGACCAAATCCCACATGGGAACCGGTGGCTGGTAGTTGTCTATTAGTTCTTTGAATGTTCCGGGGGTTTCGCGTCCATTTATAGTCCGTATCTCCCCGTTGTCGCTACCATCCCCAAACTTCTGCAAAGCCTTGAACATCGGCCCATGCACTTCGCGGTTAACGTCTTTATACCCAAGAACATGTTGGCACAAAAAAAGCATGGAGCGGCGGCCTTTTTTGCGTAATACTTTCCAGTCCGATATGGATTGTCC
>CAZVYV010001126.1:0-1100 GCA_964630985.1 uncultured Occallatibacter sp. | reverse complement strand
TGGCGCGGTTTGTGACGCGCAAGTGGCCGGAGCCTGTGTACGAATTGCGCCGTGAGCTGGGATTACCCAAAGGCAAGAATCCGATCTTCGACGCGAAACATTCGCCGAACCTTGTGCTGGCGCTGTTTTCGCGCGTGCTGGGCGTGGAGCAGAAGGATTGGCCGGAGCATACGCTGATCACGGGATTTTGTTTTTACGATGCGGACGCGGGAAATGCATCGTTGCCTGACCAGCTTGAAAAGTTTCTGAGCGCGGGCGAAGCTCCGGTGGTGTTCACGCTGGGATCGGCGGCGGTGCTGGCGGCGGGAGATTTTTATGAGCAGTCGGCGACGGCGGCGAAGAAACTGGGCGTGCGCGCGGTGCTGCTAATCGGAGCGGATGCTAGAAACCATCCCGAAGGCGAGCTGCCCGATTCGATTTGCGTGGCGGAGTACGCGCCTTATTCGGGGCTGTTTCCCAGGGCGTCGCTGGTTGTGCATCAGGGCGGAGTGGGGACCACGGCACAATGTTTGCGCGCGGGGCGGCCGATGCTGATCATGCCCTACTCGCACGACCAGCCGGACAATGCGCGGCGCATGCGGAGGATGGGCGTGGCGCGAGTGATTCAACGATCGGATTACAAGGCGTGGCGCGTGGCGCGAAGGGTGCGAGCGATGCTGGCGGAGCCGGAGTTTGAAGCGCGGGCGCAGGCCGCGGTCGAGGAAGTGGCGCGGGAGGACGGCGTGAAGACGGCTTGCGACGCACTGGAGAAACTAGGGACCAGGGATTAGGGACCATGGACCAGGGGACTGCGAACATCTTTAGTTGGTTGTCGCCAGCAGCCGCCGTGGCTCGCGCAATCTAAAAAGCAACCGCAGATCCTTCGACTACGCTCGCCGCGGCGACCTCGGCTCAGGATGAAAAGTCGAGATTAGTTGGGTGGCTCGCAGTCTATTGCGGTGCGGGGAGGTTGGCGGAAGGCTCGGGCGGCTGCACGGCGGTGAGGTCCCCGGTTTCCGCGGGCAACGGCGTGGGGAGCGGGCGCTCGAGAGCGATTGCAAGAACCTCGTCCATGGTGTCAACGAAGCGGAGCTTCATGGCGTTCTTGATGTTGTCAGGCA
>CAZVYV010001125.1:0-1102 GCA_964630985.1 uncultured Occallatibacter sp. | reverse complement strand
ACGGCCTTGGAGTGGCGATCCAGATGCGCCAGGATCTCCTTATCCGGAACTTCGCCGTAGATCGGTTTGTCGTCGGCGTCCACCAGCACCGCCGGTATGCCGATCACGTAACTCCCGGTGCCACGTTGATCCACTTTCTGGATTGAATGGCAAACTGAGCACGTAATCCCGTCGCCGTCGAACTTGCGATTCACGGGTGAGTTTTCGGTCATCGCGCCAGAAGTCAAGGCAATGGGATTGTGGCAGCCTTCGCAGTGGCGCGCGTACTCGATCCCTTTGCCCTTCATCAGCATGTTGACATTCTTGACGTACCACGGTGCGCGAAAGGAATTCGCATGTGCGGTCTGGCGCCACTGCGCATACGCGGCTTGGTGGCAGTGGCCGCAGTACTTTGCCGTGAGAAAGCTCTGCGGATCGATGAACTCACCGGTGTCCGTCGTGGCGTTGGAAGGCAAGAATGGCTTGTCCGCTCCAAAGCGAAAGTTGTAATACGACGAAACGCTCTGCGAATATTGGGCGCGCTGTGCCGCAGGGTCGTCGGTGGCATATGCCGGCCGCATCCACCACGCCATCGGGCCACCCGCAATTGCGCCTATGAACAGAGCACTGCAAACGAGGCGCGGAATTCGATTCGCGAACGGGCGGGGAAGCATCGCGCTATTCATTCTATAGGCTTTCGACTGAGCCCTGCACGCGCCTTCGGGCCGGGAGACGGGCCCTCCACCGAAAGGTTGATATGGCAATCCCTCCATGGGACGAAGAGAGAACCGCGATCAGATATCAATTCGGATTCTCGTTCTTCACCAAGTTTCGATCTTTTGGCCCCGATTGACAGGCGCGGCTTTGCTGGCTCTATCGCCGCGTCACCGCTGTATCTTCAAAGCAAATTGAATGACACGCGGAGATTGCGCCTCCGTGATCTGCCCGAATGCGGGCGAGTTCATGTCGAAAACAGGCGATATGAGGTTAACGTGGTTGGAGACGTTGAAGGACTCAGCTCGGAACTGTACTTTTGTCTTGTCGCCGAACGCGAAACTCTTGTCGAGTGAGGCGTCGAGGCTGCCGAAGGCGGGGCCGTCGACACTATTGCGTGCCTCATTGC
>CAZVYV010001124.1:0-1103 GCA_964630985.1 uncultured Occallatibacter sp. | reverse complement strand
AAGCGCGCTACTGCACTTTCCCTGCCTTGTTCTCCAGCACCACATTGCCCAGCACCGCCGTGTCCACCGTCTCCGGCTGGTGCGAGCAGAAGCCGATGCCGACGTAGAACGGCGCATCCAGGTGCAGCTTGATCGGCGGACCGAACTGGTGCATCGGTTCGCCGTCGAGGCTCATCCAGAGGTAAAACTCGTCGCCGCGCTTTTCAATTCCAATGCGTCTGGCGCTGATCGTCACCAGGCTGTCGGGACTTGCGCCGCCCGGGCGCCCGCGTCCGCCCATGCGGAACTCCATGTCGGTCACGCGGGTATCTTTCTCTGGCCGCCAAGCCAGGTGCACCATTCCTGCGCCGTGCTCGGCCACCATTGCGGCTTTCGAATCGTCGTCGAGGCTTTGCCGGATCATCAGCACGACCTTGCGGTCGCCGTAGCCCTTCGGATCGGGGAAGTTGATGTCAGCGGCCAGCGAAACATCGCCCGACATGCGCTTCCACAGAAAGCGGAACTCGTCGCGCGTGTACCAGATGTTGTAGCCCGCCGAATTGATCGTGTACTGCCCGGTCGTGGCATCGAAGCTTGCGCTGCCCGGCACAAGGGCGCTGCCAACGTCTGATTGGCCATCGAAAACTCCAATCGGCGCATCGAAATTTGTACTCGGCCGGTGAAAATCCGCGGGTGGTGCAACCTGCTGATGCGTTGCCGAGCCGGGAAGCGCCCAATCCGGTATGGGCGGCAGCGGATTCGAGGGCGGCGTCTGCGCAGGAAGCATCAGCGATGTGCTCGAAGCGGCGAGCGTGGCAATGAGCAACGTCAAATTAAATCGTCGGCAAAAGTTTTGAATACTCATGGCAACCCACTCTAGCAGACCCCTTGCGCCGCTGCCCATGGTCTCTTATTCACTATCGTTTTAGAACCCCTCGTGTTGTACCATTCGATTGGATTCACCAGCGAAAAGGCCTGATTGATGACCCCCACGTCCTCTCCCACACTTCTTGTTCTTGCCGCCGGAATGGGCAGCCGTTATGGCGGCCTGAAGCAGATCGATCCCGTCGGCCCCTCTGGCGAAACCATCATCGACTACTCCATCTTCGATGCTCTTCGCGCCG
>CAZVYV010001123.1:0-1103 GCA_964630985.1 uncultured Occallatibacter sp. | reverse complement strand
TACACAAGGGTCACCACCATCGCCAAGACCCTCGACGATTCGGGAGCCCTCGGGTCTTGGAAAGCGGCCATGGCCTGCACCGGAGTCGTGACGAGAAGAGGCATCCACGCCCAGTGGGAGGCACTCCTGGCTGAGCACAGAGATCCTTGGTACGACTCCAAAGAGTCGAAGGCGAGAGTCAAGCAACTGGTGGAGGACTCGGCAGCGGCAGGCGGGGGGCAGAACCGGGCCGAGGTGGGGACATCCCTACATACCCTGACCGCACTGCTCGACCTGGGCAAGAAGCTGAACTATCAGTCGCAAAAGACACTCTCCACCCTGACTGCCTATCTCGAAGGTCTCGAGCACTACGGCCTCGTCATCGTCGAAGGCGCCGTCGAGCTCACTGTCGTCTTGGACGACTACCAGGTGGCAGGAACCTTCGATCGGCTCGCAGAGGTGTCATGGCCGGGGTTCGACCTCCCCCTCATCGCCGACCTGAAGACAGGATCGAACCTCAGCTATTCCTGGAACTCGATCGCCGTGCAGCTGGCTGCCTATGCCCATGCCCATGCCATCTACACCCAGGGCGAGGCTGAGGACGGGTCCGAGGACCAAAGATCGCCCATGCCCGATGTCGACCAGAACCACGGGCTGGTGCTCTGGTTGGACGCCGATAGAGAGGAACCGAAGCTCGAGGTGTGGCTGGTTGACCTCTTGGCCGGCTGGGAGGCATTCGAGCATTCGGTCTGGACCCGCAAGTGGAGGACGACCGACGTCGCCTTCTCTGCCGACAAGATGAGCCCCACGCTCGCCTCTAGCGCCCCTGAAGCCCTCACAGAGCTACTGGAGGCTTCGATCGAGGCTCAGGGCCCCCTACGGGCAACTGAGACACCTGAGATTCGATTCTGGCGCCCCTGGCTCCAGGGACGGATCGACGACATAGGCAAGGAACCTGACGCTCGCAGGATGCTCGTAGAGGACTGGCCCGAAGGTATCCCGACGCTTCGTAAGTCCGAGGCTCATACAGCCGAAGAGCTCGACCGGATCGAGAAGCTGCTCGATCAGGTCGAAGGTCGGTTCTCGATGCCGTTTCCGGCGCCGAGGCCGAAGTGACAAAGCAA
>CAZVYV010001122.1:0-1103 GCA_964630985.1 uncultured Occallatibacter sp. | reverse complement strand
GCGAATGACCACGGCGTCCCGCCGATCGCGAGCCCGGCAATGCCACCGCCGCCCGCCTTGCGGATCGAGTCCTCGGTCGCGGCCTTCAGGTCCACGTATTTGTAACCGCTTACCCCCTGATGCACGGCATGGGGCGAGCGCTTCTCGACGTCCTGCGCCATCGGCCCGACGTGCCATTCATCCGAGCCGATGTACTGATAGCGGTATATCGGTGTGCCGTCGTTCAAGCTGCCAATCTTGTGGATATTGTGCTTTGCCTCGCGGTCGGACAGCGCGAGCGCTGCTGCTGTCGTCCCGGCGCCCAGATATTGCGCGGTCTGATTCGGCGGCGGCCCGGTGGTCGACCCGGTGGACGAACTGCCCAAGCCCGGCCCGACCGATG
This sequence comes from uncultured Occallatibacter sp., assembly GCA_964630985.1. GTDB lineage: Bacteria > Acidobacteriota > Terriglobia > Terriglobales > Acidobacteriaceae > Telmatobacter. The sequence continues at coordinate 721 of CAZVYV010001122.1, read as the reverse complement.
TTTCCAGGCCTGCCAACCATTGGTCGGCCTGAAACGGATAGGCCTGGGACTGCGCATATTGCCCGTATTGGGCGGTATCGGCCGCCTGCTGGGTCTGCTGCTGGAGCGTGCCCGCCCCGATTTGCGCATTCGCCCCGCTCAAACCGGCGTTCTGGATCGAGTTGCCGATGCTGTTGAGCCCGTAGGCCCCGGCCAATCCCGCCTGCTGCTGGTTCTCCGCGGTGCTGACGGCCTGATTGTAGCCGGTGTTTTCCAGCCCGGCGATGACAGGGGCCTGGGACAGCTGCTGTTGCCCGGCCAGGACACCTTGCGCCACGCCCTGCCGGTTGCCACCGAGCGCGCCCGAGGAAATCGTGTTTGCGGTCAGTCCGGCCTGCTGCTGCGCGTTCTGGTCGTTGAACTGATTTTGCGTCGCGTTGACGACTTGCTGCGTGTACGGGCTTTCGTACTGCTGGATTTGAGCCGCGCTGATGGGCTGGGCAGCGTTGCCCGCGAGCCCCGCGGCCTGCGTCAGATAGGGCTGGGCAGCCTGCGAATACTGGTTGATGCCGGCGATCCCGGCCTGCTGCTGGGCATTGACCGGGGCTGTCAGTTCGCCCGAGTAGGCCTGATACGGGGTTGCCGCTACGTTCTGCGCCTGACTGAGCAGGCTGCTATAGGCGTTCGCGGCCTGCGGCGCGGCTGAGGACGTGCTGGCGTTTGTAGTGGTTTGCGACCCTTT
>CAZVYV010001121.1:0-1106 GCA_964630985.1 uncultured Occallatibacter sp. | reverse complement strand
GCCTACCAGTGAATGCAGAGACCAGAGCGGAGACCCAGTTCACACTGGGGGACACATCTGGGACCGCTTACAGTTTTGTTCTCAGGGAAAACGCTCGGCTGCAACGGGCTGTGGCCAAACAGAAACATAAGACAGCCGCAGACAAAGAACAGCGCGAGCAGGAAGCTCGCAGTGAAATTGAAGCAATCAAGGCAGAGAAGCTCGGGAGCAAGCCCATCAAAGCTGAGCGAATCAAAACTGACACAGGCTTGGTTCTAGAAATTTCCTTGAGTGATCATCACTTTGGGAAGCTTAGCTGGCCGTCCGAAACTGGTGGCATGCCCTATGACGTGAAAATTGCCGAAGCGATGTTTATGCGCGCTTTGGAACAACTGCTGGATCGTTCCAAAGGGTATGTGTACGAGCAGGTACTTTTCGTGGTGGGCAACGACATTTTCCACAGCAATGACCAAGCGGGCAATACAGCTAATGGGACGCGGCTGGATACCGAGGGACGCTTCCAGAAAACTTACTGGACAGTTCGCAAGATGCTGTGTAATGCCATCGAGCGTTTGAAGCAGATAGCGCCAGTGAAAGTGCTTGTTGTAGTTGGCAACCACGATAAGCTTTCTGCGTGGACATTGGGGGATTCAATTTCCTGCTGGTTCCACGATGACCCCAAGGTGTCTGTGGATAATGCACCTTGTTATCGTAAGTATTTCGAGTTTGGCAAAGTTCTCCTAATGTTCACACATGGAGACCTCGGCAAACGCGAGGACTTCCCCTTGGTTATGGCTACGGAGTGCAGCGAAGCATTCGGGCGCACGCTCTACCGCGAGGTGCACACGGGCCATCTGCATACCACCCGAACTCAGGAGTGGCACGGCGTACGCGTCAGAATACTGCCAAGCCTTACGCCTGCGGACGCATGGCACTCAGAGAACGCTTATGTTGGTGCACTACGCACAGCTGAAGCCTACGTATGGTCGGCAACCGAAGGGTTAATTGCCCAGTTTTTCTACAACGATTCAGCTTTCCCCACAATCAAAACGAAAACGGAGATCGTGTAATCATGGAACAGCAGACTCAGAAAGAATTTGTATACCGACACTACGGTGACGGTACGT
>CAZVYV010001120.1:0-1107 GCA_964630985.1 uncultured Occallatibacter sp. | reverse complement strand
TTGCCGCGATGCCGGGCAGCAACTGGGCGAGCCGCTTGAACGAAACTTCGTCGCGCGGATTCGCGACCAGTTTCAGAAACGCCGTCGCGTCCTTGATGTGCGCCTGCTCGAAAAAACGGATGCCGCTGGTGATGGAAAATGGAATGTTCCGTTTGGTCAATTCAAGCTGCAATTCGAGCGCGTGAAAATGCGAGCGGTAAAGCACGGCGACCTCGTTCAGGTTCACGCCTTCCTCCGGCAGTTCTGCCACGCGCTGGGCGATGAACGCGGCCTGCTGCGCGGCATCCACGCAGGCGACCAGCGCGGGCTTGAGGCCGGATTTGCGCGAGGGCGCGAGTTCCTTCGTGAATTGCTGCGTGTTGGCGGCAATCGCGGCGTTGGCCACTTTGAGGATTTCCGGCGTGCTGCGGTAATTGGTTTCGATCTTGAAAACCTTCGCGCCGGGATAACGCTTGGGAAATTCGAGGATGTTCGCGAAGTTCGCGCCGCGCCAGGCGTAGATGCTCTGCGCGTCGTCGCCCACGACCGTGACGTTGTGGTGGCGCGCGGCCAGCAGGTCAATCAAATCGCTCTGGAGCTTGTTCGTGTCCTGATACTCGTCCACGAGGATGAACTGGAAGCGGCGCTGGTAATGTTCGCGCACCTCGGTGTTGTCCTGCAAAAGCTTCAGCCAGAGCGCGAGCAGGTCGTCGAAGTCCATCGCGTTGGCTGCGCGCTTGCGTTTGGCGTAGAGCTCGAACAGGCGGGGAATTTCAAGATCCAAATCGCTATCGCCCTTGTGCCGGTCGAACAAATATATGAACTGCTCGTTCAAAAGGTCGCGGACGGATTTGTGCGTGTTGACGGCGAAGGAGAAAATTTCGTTGAGCACCTCCGGTTTCGGGAAATGCGTGCCTTTCGTTTCGATGCCGGCGTCCGCGATGCACGCCTTGATTAAATCCTTTGAGTCGTCGCGGTCCAGAATCGTGAAATCGCGCTGGCAGCCGAGCAGTTCGGCATGCGACCGGAGCACGCGCGCGCCGATGGAATGAAACGTGCCGCCCCAGAGCGAACGCAATTCCTGGCCGAGCAAATCGGAGACGCGCCGCATCATTTCGCCGGCGGCCT
>CAZVYV010001119.1:0-1107 GCA_964630985.1 uncultured Occallatibacter sp. | reverse complement strand
GCCACTGAAGTTGCCAAGCCGCACTAAACCCGATTCACTCAACACGATTCCGCAAAAAAGCCCTGCTCGTGGAGCAGGGCTTTTTGCTTGCGTCAGTGCTCTCCCATTGTCCTGCTTCAATCTCCCGGCCCGCTCAACTTAATTCTTGGGTCGGCTCAGCACAAGCGGAAGCTTGACGTTGCCCTGAGTGAACGAGCCGTCAATCGATCCCAAATCCCCGCTGATCGCGCCCTCGAATGCGGCTCCGATCCCGTTCACGGTGATGATCAGCGTTGCGCCAACGCGGGTCACCGAGGTTGCCGGAATCCACACCAGGCTTTGATCGGGGCTTTGCATCTGGGCCGTCAAACCGTCCTGCGTGTTCACGATCTTGAACAAGATGCGCAGGTTGGTGGCGCCCGTATCCAGTACGCCCGTCCAGGTTCCGTCGATATCGGTCGGTGGCGCGGGCTTGGGTGCGGGTGGCGGAGCGGCCTCTGCCGCGGTAGCGCGTGTGAAGTTCAGCTCGATCGGCTGGCCCTGCGACCATGTGCCATCGATCTCGCTCGCGTCCTTGTTGACCGTGCCTTCATACGTACCACGCACCGCATCGACGTCCAGGCTGAACTTTGAATCCTTAAGCGTCACCGTGGTCACCGGGATCCCGTAGGAGCCCTGATCAACGCTGTCGAGCGTCGCCGACAGGCTTCCGTCCTTCGCAGCCGTCACGTGCAGGATGAGCCGAAGTTGGATGCTCCCCGCGCTTAGCGTGCCTTTCCAATCCCCGGCGACTTGTGCCTGTGCCCCGCACGCGGGTGCCACCATCGCCGCGAGCCCTGCGAACAACACCATATTCCGAATCATGAATCCTTTCATCGTTCTTTCCCTCTTAAGCGCAACATCCTAGCAGAATCGCGCGAACCCGTCCTTGAGCGCCATCACTCGCCAATCCTTTAACTTGCTCTCCACGCGTCCCACCCGCTAAAGTTTCAGCCGAGGCTTATCGCATTCGCGCGCCGCCGCACGGGTGCCCCCGGTCTCGATTTTGAGACCGGGGATCATACCCAACTGCTTTCCCCTAAAGGACCCTGCATGTCTTTGACGCCCGCTTCCGTCGCCAACCGCGAT
>CAZVYV010001118.1:0-1107 GCA_964630985.1 uncultured Occallatibacter sp. | reverse complement strand
CGCCGTGCTGCGCACTTATGATCACGATATCCAAGCCTAGAACGAACATTGCGACTAGGCACAGCACATCATCAGAACGATCCAGTAATGTATTTCTCATGTTTATTTCCGATGGCTGATACGAGTCATTTTTCCGCAATGAAAACATTTGGTAAGGCTGCGTTCCGACAACCTTCGCATCTCATCTTGATGGCGATTCTGCGCCTCCTCGTAGCGGCGGTCTTCGTTCGCCAATCGCGTCAAGACCCACATGGGGTTTAGCTTTGCTTTGCACTTATAGCACTCGACTTCCGACAAAGCTTCATCAACTACATACTGCGTATAGAGATGTGAGCACGGAGATGGACCTTCGACCTCGAAAGGTCGAACCAAGGTGCGTTCCTCGGCGTGCGGCGTCTTGAACTGAACCGGAAGCCGCTTGATGTTGCTATCGTCAGGGTCGTCGGTCATGTCAGTGCTTTCCTTGCAGCGATTGCCTCGTCCCGTGCCTTTTCTTCCTCTCGAAGATCTGCCGCATGTTTAGGATCGATCACATCCCAATCCGCAATCGTCATACACTCTTCGCAAACAGCTTCGTCTACGACCGGATGCGAGTCGTTTTCTGGGTATGCCTCGTAGCCGCACCGGGAGCAGTAAGTTCCGAAGCCAGCACGCAACCAATCGGCGGGGGTTGGGTTAACAATGCCGTCCCACACTGGCTTGCGCTCTGCGATGACCTCCAAGGTGCAGCCATAACACTCGCCGCAAGGCGCATCTTCCTCGCATTCGAATTCTACATTCTCTTTGCGGAATATTAGCTCAGCAATTTCAGATGTTCTGGCGATGATGTGCTGCCAGTTGAACTCTCCAGGAGTCCCCACACCCCAAGCCGGAATTACTTCAGGCTTCGCCAATATTTCGATGGCAGGGATGTTCGCTGAAATGATAAGCGCAGTCGATCCTAGCAGCAGTTCTCTTCTGTTCATGTCGGCGCCCGCCCATCTCGTTTCAGACCTTCGATGATGATCTGCACGGCTTCCCGCTTGTCGCGATAGAAGGTCTGTCGAGAAACTCCGATGCCAGCGCATTTCTTGGTTATGTTGGCGCCCCAGGCGGACCACATCGAAT
>CAZVYV010001117.1:0-1109 GCA_964630985.1 uncultured Occallatibacter sp. | reverse complement strand
GACCCGGCGTTCGTGAGCGCGGCACGGACAGCGGGCTTGTAAAATCCGCGCCCAGGCGGGCAGAATTTCAGGCTAGGATTTTGACGCTTAATCAGGTTTTACAAATGTTGAAGCGGAGGAAGGAACCCAATGACTGACCGACTTGGCAGTGTTAATCCAATCAGCGCAGAACTAACCGCCCTGCTGGAGCAGGCCAAGCACATCGTCATAACCCCCGCAATGGCCTGGGATCAGCGCGTAAGTTTTGCGTATGGCAACGCTGCGCTTGCGAACCCCGCGATCACACGGGAGATGGTTGAAAAGGAGGCAACGAAGATTTATGGCCCAAGACCGAAAGACTAAGCAGCCCGCAGGAGCGGAGAGCAAACCGCACATTAACGTTAAGCGAATCGCATGGGATGCGTGGGAGGCGGTCGTTGAGGGGTGTGGGGAAGTTAGTGGAGTTGGTGACACACGACGAGGTAATATTCCCATATGGGCGATGATGCTGAGTTTGACGCATTGTACAACGAGTTATTCGGGGGTGACCCGGCACCTGTGCCTAAGCCCAAGCCCGCACGCAAGCTCAACGCCCTGTCCACCGCCACCTGCGCGAACTGTCACGGTACCCTCAAGCGATCCATGGTCGGGTGGATTCACGCCAAGGGTGGTACCAATGTGTGTTACACGGTAAGTCGGCCCGAGAGGGCTAGATCCACGGAGGACGGAGAGTAATGGACATCAATCAGCTTGTAGACAAGTGCTACTCCCAAGCCGAAGCACTGGGCTGGACTGAAAAGCCCGTGTCGGTCGTGGAGCAGATAGCACTGATTCATTCTGAGGCGTCTGAGGCGCTGGAGTCATTCCGTAACAACGAGCCGCTGTCGTGGACAGACGACAAAGGCAAACCACAGGGCATTGCGTCAGAGTATGCAGACATTGTGATCCGAATTGGCCACTATGCGAAGGCGCTGGGTATCGATATGGAGTATGAGATCACGCGGAAGCTGGCGTACAACATGACCCGTGGACACAGACACGGCGGGAAAGCGATCTGAGACCCGTGCCCATCTCCCCATCCACATTCCGCCGCGCTACCCAATCCCCGTTCCACCGCGAGCCCCGCCGCG
>CAZVYV010001116.1:0-1113 GCA_964630985.1 uncultured Occallatibacter sp. | reverse complement strand
AATACGCTGACCAGCAGCGACTTCATGCTGTTGTGGACGGCAATATCTCCCCATGTTAGGGAGCAATCTTCCTCGACTGATACGCACATGCATGGGAGCAGCCCGGTATCAGCGATAGCAACGATAGGATCTTCATTGAGAATGATCGGAAATCGCTGCTTGGTTGCTAAGGCGACCTGCGCGTTTTTTCTTGCGCTCAGTCCAGGCATATCGTGAAATGCGGAAGTGTCGGCCTCGTTGTAGATGGCAACATCGAATGACCGATAAATGCCACCAGGCTGCGCAGCCGTTTCTAATGTTCTGGACTTTGCGCGCACGCGTGCACGAATACCAATCCTGCCTAGTGCATGCTGAAGGTCGAACGCTAGATTCTTAGAAACAGTTGTGGCGCTAGCTTGGAAGATAGATCCACGTTTCTTTGACGGCTTCGTGACGAACAGACCGTCGCATGACCAATAAGCACCGATGAAGTTTCGAAGGATCATCGACGACGAAGACATGACCTTTGCGGGGATGAATTTTGTATAAGAACTTGCTCCCGCAAGACCGTGCGATTCCAGCCATTCCTGGACGCGTTTACCGCCCAGCAGCCGCACTTGCCAATGCGTTCCTCGCCATGTCTTGGAAGTTTCGAATCCAAGAGCGATAGCGCATTGTTCAAAGTCCGCTACCGTGTCTTCATCTTGATTGGTAAAACCGGATGTGGCTTGGGTTAGAGAGCCGTCCCCCACCAAGTATCCGAGCAGCCGCGCCTCAGCAGCGCCAATTTGGTCTACGAATGGATCTTCCTGCTGGCTTACCCAGCCCAACACATCTCCAATTTTCAGAGATCCTGCCTCAACCCAACCATGCGGGGTTAGGACGTTGTGGTCTGGCGTGGCAACTATAGATCGTCCCGACTGAGTGACGATTTCAATGGTAGGAAGGGCACCTTTTGGGAACACATGAGTGACCGGGCGATACCGCCCCTCGTGGGTCAGAACCATGTCCCCAACGGCTAGGTCACCGAGACGGACGCGGCCCTTGGCCGTCGTTACCACATTCTCGACCCAGCCCGGACCGGGCGGAACGTTGATCAGAAGTCGATTGATCTTGCCGGCCGTCACCGCTTCA
>CAZVYV010001115.1:0-1114 GCA_964630985.1 uncultured Occallatibacter sp. | reverse complement strand
CCCTATTCCCTGGTCCCTGTTTTTCCAAGTTTGCCGATTATTTCCCGCTTTCAGCGCATACTTGTTCCATATGCGGTCAATCAGCATCTTCATCCGGAGCGCAAAACTCCGCTTCCGCGGGCACGGGCCTGCGCAGATGCGTGCAGCAGACCGCGGGAGGGAAAATAATTAAATAAAAAAATTGATGACGTTTCGCCTGATATTCGCCAATTAACTCTTTTAGAATCAGCACAACGACCTCTAGAGAATCGGAAAAATGGACGCAATTACGTCGAGTTTATGGCACGTAACTTCTTTAGAATCAGCATGCGGAGAACGCAAATGCGCAGGATGCATTTTCGCCCCTTAACCCTTTCACTCTATTCACTTTGTTCACTTCCTTCACGCCTCCAGGCACCGCGTGCACGAGTCAACTTCATGGATCACGATCGCCGAAAACCGATCACCACTCACCAATCACCGTCCACTTCTGCGGTTCACCGTACACCGTTCCCATCGCGCCGTAGAATCGACGAAGTGAACACCGCAGCCAGCGAACAGTTCTCACTGCGCCAGCGCCTCGTGCTGGCCGTTGTTCCGCGCATCGTCTGGGCGCTGCTCTCGGTCATCGGCCGCACCTGGCGCTTCGAGACCATCGCCGAATTGGGCGCCACCCCGCTTCCATTCGGCGAGGGAGCGGGCGCCGAGATCTTCTGCTTCTGGCACCAATGCGTTCTGCCCTGCACGTTCTATTTCCGCCGCACCGGCGCAACCATCATCGTCAGTCAGAGCTTTGACGGCGAGCTCATTGCGCGCACGCTTGGTCTCTTCGGATACAAGACGGTCCGCGGCTCCAGCTCGCGCGGAGCGCAGGAAGCTCTGCTCGGCCTCAAGCAAGTCATCGAATCCGGCCGCCCCGCAATCTTCACAGCCGACGGCCCGCGCGGCCCGATCTATCGCACCAAGACAGGCCCCATCCGGCTCGCCGCCCTTACCGGCGCGCGCATCGGCGCATTTCACTTGCAACCGCGCAGCGCCTGGTCGCTCAACTCCTGGGATCGTTTCTTGGTTCCCATGCCGTTCACGCGCATCGCTGTCAGTTGGTCTCGCTGGACACACGTTCCCCCAGACCTCG
>CAZVYV010001114.1:0-1114 GCA_964630985.1 uncultured Occallatibacter sp. | reverse complement strand
TATTGCGCACCACGGACATGATGGTCTCGTAGGTGCCTTCTTGCGTAGAGCCCCCTGCGCCGTAGGTGACCGAGAAAAAACTCGGCTTGACCTGAGCCAGCCGCTCAATGACGGCGGGCAGCTTGGCCGCTGCCTCAGGCGTTCGCGGTGGACCTAGCTCGAACGAAAAACTAAGTGGCGATGACATAAGGCGGTTCGCAGTTCGTAGTTCGCAGTTCGTAGTTTGGTTCGTGAGCGTTCCTAGATCGAGAAGACCGGAACCGATGAACTGTGAACTAAGAACTGCGAAGTGTTGACTAGTATCTGTAGTTCTCTGCCTTGTACGGCCCTTCCACCGGCACGCCGATGTAGTCCGCCTGCTTCTTGGTGAGCGTAGTCAACTTCACGCCAATCTTCTCCAGATGCAGCCGCGCCACTTCCTCATCCAGCTTCTTGGGCAACACATAGACGTTCACCTTGTAGCTGTCTTTGTTCTTCCAGAGGTCGAGCTGCGCGAGCGTCTGGTTGGCGAAGCTGTTCGACATCACAAAGCTCGGATGGCCGGTTGCGCAACCAAGGTTCACCAGCCGACCCTCGGCGAGGACAAAGATCGAGTGACCGTCGGGGAACGTGTATTTGTCCACCTGCGGCTTGATGTTGATCTTGGTCACGCCCTTCGCCGCGTTCAACCGATCGATCTGAATCTCGTTGTCGAAGTGGCCGATGTTGCAGACGATCGCCTGGTCCTTCATCTTCTCCATGTGCTCGAGCGTGATGATATCGGTGTTGCCCGTGCAGGAGACATAGATGTCGCCGCGGCCGAGCGTATCTTCAATAGGCGCGACTTCGAAGCCTTCCATCGCTGCCTGAAGCGCATTGATTGGGTCGATTTCTGTGACGACCACGCGCGCTCCCATTCCACGCAACGAATGGCTCGATCCCTTGCCCACATCACCGTATCCGCAGATGACCGCAACCTTGCCCGCGACCATCACGTCTGTCGCGCGCTTGATGCCGTCGGCCAGCGACTCGCGGCAGCCATAGAGATTGTCGAACTTCGACTTCGTCACCGAGTCGTTTACGTTGATGGCCGGCACCAGCAGCTTGCCCTGCTCCATCATCTTGTAGAGCCGGT
>CAZVYV010001113.1:0-1114 GCA_964630985.1 uncultured Occallatibacter sp. | reverse complement strand
ACGCACCCTTCCCCACGCATTGGACCCGGGTTAATGGTTGGCGGTGACCCCCGACCGATCACCTATAGTCGCCCCGGCGCGGGGCGGAAGCTAGCGTTAAATTTCCCCGTAAAACCTACAGGTAAAGCAATGCGTAGGAATGACCGGGGGGTTTGGTGGTAAAAAACCATTGACTCGTGTACGCAGTCAGGAGAGAGTAGGTACCCGACGTTGGGTGGTAGAATCTCGCCTTCCCCCAGTTGGTCTGAGATATGGGACAAGTCACCGTCGTTCTTTGGTTGTCCCTTAAACTCACCTCGCCAAGCTCTGCACCCAGACACAGAAGCAGCAACGATCACTGCCATACGCCCAATTGTATTACCTCCAACCTCGTTACATGTGTGAAGCCAACCTGGTGATGGGTGGTTCCATGACATGCCTGTTCTAACGAAACACCCGTCAACATGTGGCCGGGGGCGTCGTTGTGACATGCCTGCGTTTACCACCTTCTCATCCACAGTCATGTGTGCCTCTCCAGCATGGACACCCACTGCTCTACATAATTTCGTTACTGGGGCCAAGTAATCCTCAAAACCTTCCGGCATCGAGATAGCTGACAGATCAAAAGAGTGCATGTACTTTTGTCGCCCCCCATAAGGGGGAAAGTCTACGCGGCAAAGTTTGGTGTAGTCACTGTGTAGTGTGCCCATGGGTTAACTCCTCCTCTTGCTGAGTGTAGCATCCCTCTGGGGCAGGGCGGAAGCTAGCTTTTATTTTTCGCTTTACGCCGACCCCGTTTCGGGCTAGCCTCTTACCCCTTGTTCTTATGTGGCCTCGACACTGGACAGGTTCCAAAGGTCTTGCCCCACTGCCACCAACTTCTATCCGCGTTATCTAATTACCTCTAGCGAAGCCGATTAGGCTCTAATAGCCCCTAACCCCCTGATCCGAAACGGAAATTAGCCGAAATATTGGCTAATTGGTCCCCTCACGCGCACGCGCGTGCGCGCATATACGCGGCCGAGCGCGCGTTGACTGCTAAATCTCCCCCCGAAAGTAAAAGAGCCGATAGCAATATTTTCTCTCATGCGCGGGCGTAAAGCCGAGCGTTTTCAGTGGGTTAGCGGTAAATTGG
>CAZVYV010001112.1:0-1114 GCA_964630985.1 uncultured Occallatibacter sp. | reverse complement strand
ACACGACGGAGACGCAGTACAAACCACAACGAGCCGGCGAATTCGGTCAGTCAAGGCCGACGCCGACACCCTAAGCAACTGAAACAGAAGGAGGGTAACAATCTGAGTCACACGATAATCATGGAGTTTGCGGTTGAGGACAAGGACAGCCTTAAGACGGCTGTGGTCACTTTGGGCCTTGTCTACAACGAAGGACAGCGCCGTTTTCGAGGCTACGGCCAAGACACGCAGCGCTGTGACGACGCTATCACCGTACCCAACAGCAAGGCCGCATACGAAATTGGCGTAGTGGCCAAGAGCCAGGGCGGCTATGAACTGCTGTGGGACAACTACAACGGCGGCAAGGACTACGGCGAAGAAGGGCAAGGGCTGTGTGACTTTGTGGGCCAGGACGGAAAGCGGTTGTACGACGAATACAACGCGGCTTTCCTGACCAAACAATATGAGATGGACGGCTACACCGTGAGCCGCACCAACGAACAAGACGGCCGTATCGTCATGGAGGCATACCGCTAACATGGCAGAGCTACACCGCATCGAGATTAAGGGCGGAAAAGTTACCGTCACCGTTTCCGGAGTCAAGGGCCAAGCCTGCAAAGCCGCCACCGAACGGCTACAGGGCTTAGGCACAACCATAACCGATACCGATCTTCCCGAGCTTTACGAGGCTAGCGATGAAACTGTCACTTCAGGACGGTAAAGTTCTTGCCGTCTATTCTGACGACCTTGCGGACCTGAAAGCCAAAGCTACAACGGTTCAGATCCGCAGGGTTAGCTTCGTGGAACCTACACCGGACGGGCAATGGACGGCTGACATGTCGCCCGTTGCCCCCGGAGTGGTTCTTGGTCCCTTCCGGCTACGGTCGGAAGCTTTGGCCGCAGAAGTCCAATACTTGGACTCGAAACTGTTTTAGGCTTCATCACTTCGCACGACTGAGGAGCACACACTATGAGCACCGCAACACTGGAGCACCCCACTATGACGTTCCCACCAGAATTTAACATCGAACAACCTGACCAAGACCTAGCAGCCACAACCGTAAACCTGAAATTGCGGTCGCTGGCAGAGATTGAAACGTCTCTTTCCGGCATGGTGGAGAATCGCCCAGGCCGC
>CAZVYV010001111.1:0-1115 GCA_964630985.1 uncultured Occallatibacter sp. | reverse complement strand
TCCACGCTCCAACGACGGCAATAGCCTGCCACCACTTGCTCGGCCGTAAGCGTCGTATCGGTGCAGAGCAAGGCTTCGTCCCGCCATTTTCCTTGCGGATCGTGGACCAATACCACCATCACCGTTCGCGGACCGGCAATGTGGTACCAGCACACGCCTCGCACGACCTTCACCTCCAATTCCTTGTCTCCACGGGGACAGGCCAGGCGGACGGTTTCCGCAGGCCAGCGCAGAGTATTCTCCCGAAGAATGCTTTGCGGCGTGGGAAGTCGGTCGCCCTTCTTGCGACATCCTCGGTACGACGAGGGCAACGGTTCGGTCAATACGGCGTCCCAACGCACGGGGCCGAGCAACTCGACGTTGGCAGGCCGATTCTTCAAGGTATGTTTGCCGAGATAGGCCACGTCCGCCACGACCGTCAGCTTGTGACTGGGCAGCCAGAGGGCGATCTTCTGAATCATCTCTGCCGCAAGTTGCGGTTTGGTCCGGTGTTGAGCTTTCGTTTTGTCGCCACGTTTTTCGTACACGCGCCAGAGCACGTTGAGGCAATAATAACGGTCCTGGCGAAAAGGCAGTTGCACGACGACTCCCAGAGTGACCCAATTGGTCCCGAACCGAAATATCTTGCGTTTAGAACTGCTCAACACGGCATCCAGATAGATCCCGCCAAATGCTACTTTCGCTCCCCGCTTATGACAAAGCGTGTCGTCGACCACCAACCATACCTGCATGCCGGGAGCCAAATGAGCAACGACGTCGAGAATCAACAAACGGCAGATTTCATCCCAATTCCAGACGGCTTGGCTGAACAAGCGGAAGGCGGCGGAATGATCTTGAGACGCGGACAGGCCGGTGGTCTCCCACACGCGACTGATGGTGCGCCGCCCGAGACACACGATCCAGCCCCCCAGCATGTGACAGAACATCTGAAAGACTTCGGGGCGAAAACAATTGGCATCGATAGCTACCAAAACGGACAAGGATGGAATAAGCTGATCCATGAGCGGATCCTCCTTCGCGCGGGAACGGGACGTTTGTCGACTATCCCGAACCTACCGCAAGGCCAACGGCCAAGGAATGATCCGCTCGTTTTTTTGCGACGCAAACGCGTGAGA
>CAZVYV010001110.1:0-1115 GCA_964630985.1 uncultured Occallatibacter sp. | reverse complement strand
GCGTTGAAAGCGGGTTTGCCATCCGCGCCGTTGGCCGGCAGCGCGACGCCGGCCAGGACCGCAGTGGGCAAATCGAACGTGGCAGCTCGAAGCTCGTCAACTGCCGTCCGGCAGCGGTCGAGGAAGCTGGGCTTCTCGAGGAGATCAGCGGGCGGGTAGCCACAGATGGCGAGCTCAGAGAAGACCGTCAGGCGAGCGCCTGAATCGGCGGCGCGCCGGCTATAATCGACGATTTTCTTGAGGTTTCCGGTGAAATCCCCGACCGTCGGATCGATCTGGGCCAGCGCGATCTTCACAAATCCAGTGTAAATGGAGGGGAGCCAGCATTCAGGAGTCCGCGAGATCAAAGGAACAGGCAGAAGGTGGAGGATGCTCGAAGGAATAATCTCGGCCGATTCGACAGGAACAGGCAAAACTAAGCTGTTGGATAGAAAGACTTTACACGCCTATCCCCAAATGGGGGATTTCATTGCATGAAAGTCACTGCCTAGAATCAAAAGCGTAACTAATTGACCCATCCCTAAAGGCACGGCGGGGGCGGTCGACGAAATCTGCTGAAGACAGATTGTTTGTCGGGGGAACGCCATCGGACCGCAGTTGAAATTGGGCGAGTTGCTGATCCGTGCCAACCTGGTCACGGATAAAGACGTTACAGCGGCCCTTCAGCGCCAGGTGTCGCAGGGTGGAACCCTCGGCGAAAATCTGGTCGCGCTCGGATTGATTGACGCGCGTACGATCGACCGGTTCATCCACCGCGTGCCGCAAGAACCAGCTGACATTGAAAGCACCGGCATCGCAGACACCGATCTTCTGTCTCTCTTCATGAAGTTGATGTTCTCCTCCCGCCTGGAAAAAATCGGACAGATTGCGGATGGAATCAAGCTCCCTCAACACATCGTGATGGACCTGGCGAGTATCGCCATCGAGCGGCAGCTGATTTATACGCTGGGAGCGATGAGCTCAGACAGCGTGCTCGATATGCGCTACTCCATGACCGATGAGGGCAAGCGCTGGACACTCGAAGCATTGCAGAGATCGGGATACATTGGCCCTGCGCCGGTCACGCTGGCCGAATTCATCGATCGCGTCAACATGCAAAAGCCGACCAACGAGCG
>CAZVYV010001109.1:0-1116 GCA_964630985.1 uncultured Occallatibacter sp. | reverse complement strand
TCAGGAGGTGCACCGCGGCCTCGGGTTCCAGGCGGGACAGTTCCCGCTCCCAGGTAACCCCGCTGTCCACAGGGAGCCGCAGGGTGTACCCGCTGATGGCCTCCCCGACCCGGCGGGCCCGGATCTGGTGCTCAAGAGTCTCGCGGCGTGAATCGCTTAATGCGTGGCTGGTCAAGATCAGTCCCCCCCGGGGCGTTCGCGTCGTCGCGATGCGTTAATCCATCCAACGTAGCTTGCAATCCCACGGGTGCGATAGGGAACGCGCCGCGAAGGGGGATGGCCCGGCCCGCTGCGGGGGGCAGCGGGCCGGGCCATGGGGTGATCGATGCTGAGTCCGGGGGTGGGACCAGCAAACTAAACGTGACACGATCGTGGCGCTGCGTCAAGACACGCCACGCCGTCCGTGACATCCTGTCCCGCATGCAAACCGCGAACCGCATCCTTCCCGCCGCTGTCCTGGCCGCATTCGCTGTCGCTGGATGCTCGTCGACGGCCACCACGCACGCCACCATCACGACCACTCCCGCCGCTACTCCCAGCACCACAAGCGGGACGGAGACGATGGCCGGCCAGGTGACCGGCGCCGCTGCGGTCGCCGGGCAGAACGGTCCCACCGTCCCGCTGACCATGACCGGGCCGGTGGCCACCACGTCCACGTTCGTCCCGCCGAACGGCAACAGCACCAAGGCGACGGTCACGTTCAAGACGCCCAGCGACGGGAACCTCGTGGTCGACGCGACCGCCCCCGACGCGAACGCCACCCCGGTACCCAACGCGAAAACCTGCGCGTTCACCCAGACCGTGCACGCCACCTACGTGGTTAACGGAGCCAAGTCCACTGGCAAGTTCGCGGGGGCCACCGGCAGCGGCACGGCCAGGTTCAGTTTCGCCGCCACCGCACCCAGGCTCGCGGCGGACGGGAAGTGTGACACGTCCGACAGCGCCCAGCCTTTGGCGAAAGGTGCGATCGTGATCTTCACCGCCTCGGGGCCGCTGACGCTCAAGTCCTAGCTAGGCGGATCGCGGCGAGTCCCCCGCCTCCACCGCAGCCAGCCGCGCACGGATCATCCGGTTAGCGTCCCCTGCCCCCGGGTGGACCGACAGCTGCTCGTTGTG
>CAZVYV010001108.1:0-1116 GCA_964630985.1 uncultured Occallatibacter sp. | reverse complement strand
GCCAAGCCGGAGACATTCATGAACCTGAGCGGCATTGCAGTCGCCGCTCTCGTTGAAGAACTTGAAGTGGACCCATCCCGGGATTTGCTCGTGATCTACGACGAGCTTGACCTGGTGCTGGGCACCTTCAAAATCAAGGAGCGCGGTTCACCCGCGGGGCACAACGGAGCCCGCAGCGTGACGGATGCTCTGGGAACGCAAGAGTGGTTGCGCCTGCGTATCGGCGTGAGCCTGGGTTTACCTCCCGAAGCCATTACGGCAGCGGGTGGAAAACGGCCGGGCAGGGATTACTTGCTCTCGCCCATGCGCAAGGCGGACTTGGCGGTGCTGGACGAGGTGCTGGACAAAGTGGCGGCTGCCACACGGCGCATTCTCGAACTGGGACCGGCGGCCGCGATGAACGAGTTCAATCGGAAGGACGAGAAGACTGGAAACAAGGATCAGGATTAGAAACTGCTGCAATCTGAGAACTGTGAACTATGAGTTGAACGTTGATAGCTGTGAGCTGGAGCAATTGCTCCGGCGGAAAAGGAATACCGATGTCGCGTGTGTATGAAGTGATGTTTATTATCCGTCCCGATGTGGACGACGACGAAGCCGAGAAGCTGATTACGAACTTCTCCTCCACGGTTACCACCGGCGGAGGTGTGGTGAAGTCGGTAGAGAAGCTGGGCCGCCGCAAGCTGGCCTACATGGTGCGCAAGTTCAACGACGGCAACTACGTGCTGCTGACCATTGAGGCCGATGGCGCGGTAGTTCTGGAGCTGGAGCGCCGGTTGCGCGTCACCGAGCCGGTGATCAAGTTCATCACCGTGCGCGTGGACGAAGAAGAGAAGCGCCTGGCAAAGGTGAAGGCAGCTCGCGGCGTGCGCCGCAAGCCGGCCGAAAGCACGCCTGCTGCGCCACCGGTTGCTGCGGCTGCACCCGAAGCAGCGGCGGCGGAGCCTGCCGAGCCGGCACGAGCCAGCGCGTAGAGGCAAAGACCAAAGAGCGATCGCGTTCATGGTTCTCGAACCTTGATTCTGGTCGCCCAAGAAAACTTCCGGCCAGGCCGGAGAAAAAAATGGAATGAGGAAACAAGATGGCTGAAGAAAACCAGGTAAGAGCGTCCGGCTC
>CAZVYV010001107.1:0-1117 GCA_964630985.1 uncultured Occallatibacter sp. | reverse complement strand
CATAGGTGCGAATCGTCGTTCCCGTCGCTCCATCAATGATGGCGATCCGGCTCTCGATGATCTTTTCAAGCGGATGTTGGGGAGTCTTAGTCATTTCTTCTCGTGGGTTTACACCGACCTCCTTCAGAATATCGGACCTCGTGCCTCCTCCCACCGCTTTCCGCGCTGAACGTGCCTTGGCAAGCACTAGACTGCCGCAACTTCGACCTGAATGGGCGTCATGTCCACGGCCCGAACTTGCGGACCGGCCAGGACATCCCTCTGAAACTCCCTGTTAGCTCCGCTGCCTCCACTGACGCTGCAAACTCCACCGCCCCAATTAGACTGAGAAAGATGATCACCACGCTTTTTGGAAGCGAAGATCCCGAAAAACCTGGTCCAAAACCAGAAAAAAACTTCTTTGACCGCATGCGCCACGCCGTCTCGCGCACCCGCGAGTCCTTGTCCGCCAAAATCTCCGATCTCGCCGCACTCACCCGCACGGTCGATGAGTCTTCTCTAGACCAGCTCGAAACTGCCCTCCTCTCAAGCGATCTCGGCGTGCCAACCACCACTTCCATCCTCGATGCGCTCCGCGACCGCGCCCGCCACCAGGCGATCGAAGGCGGCGCCGAGCTGCGCGACCTTTTAAAAGAACAACTGATCGCCATCTTGAATGCCCCGCAAGGGGCGGCTGCCGCACCGCGGGTGTCGCCGCCGAAGGTGACCTTCCTCGTCGGCGTCAACGGCACCGGAAAAACCACTTCCAGCGGCAAGCTCGCTGCATGGTCCCGGGCTCAAGGCCGCTCCGTACTTCTCTGCGCCGCCGACACATTTCGCGCCGCCGCCATTGAACAGCTTGAAGTCTGGGCTTCGCGCTCCGGCGTCGAGATGATCAAGACGCGGCCTGGCGGCGACCCGGCAGCCGTCCTCTTTGACGCCATCTCCGCTGCCAAGTCCCGCTCCATCGACGATCTCTACGTCGACACCGCTGGCCGCCTCCACACCAAAACCGGCCTCATGGACGAACTCGACAAGATGCGCCGCACCGCCGCCCGTCTTATCCCTGGCGCGCCCCACGAAGTCCTTCTTGTCATGGATGCGACGACGGGCCAAAACGGCCTCCAGCAGGCCCGCC
>CAZVYV010001106.1:0-1118 GCA_964630985.1 uncultured Occallatibacter sp. | reverse complement strand
TGCCCAGGTAAGCAAACGTATGCAGCACTCCAACGCTCAGGATCAGCCTGGTCGCCACCGGCGCCGTCACTAATGCGCCCGCGCCAAATCCCCCAACCGCGACCCCGGTTATAAGTCCCCGCCTGTCGGGAAACCACTTCACCAGCACCGCGATCGGCACGATATATCCAAATCCCAGCCCGATTCCACCGATAACTCCGTACGAAAAATACAGCCAGTGCAGGTTATTCGCCGAGTAACTGGCCAGAAAAACCCCGAGCCCGTATAGAAAGCCGCCCGTCAGCGCCACCGGCCGCGGTCCCTTCTTATTCAGCCACAATCCCCCAAAGAACGCCGAAACTCCCAGCACAAAAATGCAAATCGTAAAAGTCAGAGTAACTTCGGAAATCGTCCAGTGAAACGCCTTCACCAGCGGAGTGCGAAACACACTCCACGCATAGACGGCCCCCAGCGCCATCTGCATCAGGATGCCCGCCAGGGCAATCCCCCAGCGTTTACCGTCCGACATATTTTCCCCTTCCTCGGCAGGAACTCAGGCGCGCCCTCCCTGCGACGGGCCGGGGGAGCAGCCCTTCTCTTTCAAACGCGAGCCCAGAGTTTCAAGAAATTTGTTGATTAGCGCCACGCTGCGCCGCAGCTCCGGACGCCGAAACTGCCCCAGCAGCGAAAACAGCCCCGGCGGTTCGATCACCGGCCGCCGCTCGCTGCCCAGCGTCTCGCCCACCGCTGCCGCAAAGCACTCCATCAGGTCCGGATTCACCGCGCTCATCATCTTTCCAAAGATGATGGCATTCCGCAGCGCATGGATGGCCGCTGGTGTCTCCGTCTCCCGCACCACCGTCTCCAGCACATGGTCCTTCGCACTCAACAGGCCGCGCAGCAGCTCGAACACCTGCGCGTCGTGCGCCTGCTGGATCAGCTCGTAAGCATCCAGCAGCGCCTCCGCATGTTCAGCCGGAGCCTTCTCCAGGCGCGTCAGTAATTCTTTCCGCGCATCGCGCGGCGGAATCTCAAGTGCAATCGGTTGCGCCATCTCTCTAGCCTCTGCTTTGCTGTTGCCCGCTGCCTATTGCCTGCTTTTCTGAATCTGCACCAACCCGTTGCCGTTGCTGCCCGGC
>CAZVYV010001105.1:0-1118 GCA_964630985.1 uncultured Occallatibacter sp. | reverse complement strand
GATCGGGTCCGCCAGCGTCAAGAAGCTGTTTGCCATCAATAATCAGGTCTGTGCCGATGGACGCTTGCGCGGGCTGTATCTGTTTCACGGTGCCCGCACCGGCCGTGTCACCGGCGCCGGCGTGCAGCCGACCAACCTTCCCGGCAGCGCCCCCGACGTCAACCTGTGTTCTGCCTGCAACCGGCATTTTGGCCTGTCCAAGCCGCTCTGCCCGTGGTGCCTGACTAGAAAACAACCTGTCCGCAAGGCGTGGAACCCGCGTGCGGTCGAGGATGCCCTGCTGGTCATCTCGGCGGCGTGCCTTGAAACCCTGGAGCAGTATTTTGACAGCGCCCTGCCGACCATCGCCGGCTGTCTGCGCGGGCTGTTCATCGCCGCCCCCGGCCATGAGCTGATTTCCTCGGATTTTATGGCGATCGAGGCTGTGGTGCTGGCTGAGCTGGCCGGCGAGGAATGGCGTCGCGAAGTGTTTCGCACCCATGGCATGATCTATGAAATGTCAGCCGCCAAGACGTTCGGAATTTCGTTCGAAGAAATTATCCAGTACAAGAAAGACAATGGCTCGCATCACTCAATACGGAAGAAGTCAAAAATTCTGGAGCTGGCGCTGGGATACGGGGGCTGGACAGGAGCGATGATTGCCTTCGGCGCTGGTGAATTCATGACCGAGGACGAAATGGCCGCCGCGGCGTCGGCTTGGCGCGTGGCCAATCCGAACATCGTCGAATTGTGGGGCGGGCAGACACGGCGCGGCACCTGGACGAAGGAGCTGTTCGGCATCGAGGGTTGCGCCGTCTCGGCGGTGCTCAATCCCGGCACGCCGTACACGATCGCCGCCTGCACCTACGTCATGAAGGACGACGCCCTCTACTGCACCCTGCCATCCGGGCGTCCGCTGACCTATCACCGGCCCCGGCTGCGGCCATCGGAACGGCGGCGCGGTGAGCTGACGCTGTCATTCGAAGGCTGGAACAGCAATCCGAAATACGGCGCCATCGGCTGGGTCCGCATGGACACTTACGGCCCAAAATTGTGTGAAAACGCGGATCAGGCAATTGCCCGGGATATCCAGCGGCACGCATTGCTGGCGCACGAGCGGGCCGGGTATTCGATTGTGC
>CAZVYV010001104.1:0-1119 GCA_964630985.1 uncultured Occallatibacter sp. | reverse complement strand
ATTGTGAGCTGCGACTCGGTGGCCGTGTATCGCGGCATGGAGCTGGGCACCGCGAAGCCGACAAAGGATGAGCGGGCGCGCGCACCGCATCATCTGATTGATGTGGCCGAGCCGGATGAGGCGTTTACAGCGGGCGAGTACAGCCGGCGGGCGCGGGCAGCGTTGCGCGAGATTGCCGGGCGCGAGCGGTTGCCGATTGTGACGGGCGGAACGGGGCTGTATTTGCGTGCGATGATCGAGGGATTGTTTGCGGGGCCGGCGCGGCATGAAGATTTGCGGGTGCGATTACGGCGGAGCGCCGAGCGGCACGGAAGTGCGTGGCTGCATCGCGGGCTGCGGAGGCTGGATGCCGCGACTGCGGAGCGGATTCACGCGAACGACACAGCGAAGTTGATTCGCGCAATTGAGGTGTGCGTGGCGGCGCGAAGACCCATGTCCGAAGTGATGGGACGCGATCCGTTGATCGGATTTCGAATTCTGCGGATCGGATTGAATCCGCCGAGGATGGCGCTGTATGAGAGGTTGAATGAGCGCTGCGAGGCGATGTTTACTGCGGGGCTTGTGGAGGAGACGCGCGGCCTGCTCGAGCGGTTTGGGCCGGTGAAGGCGATGGACTCGCTGGGGTATCGGCAGGCATGCAGCGTGCTGGATGAAACGATGAGCGAGCAGGATGCGATCAAGGCGGCGCAGCAGGGGCATCGCAACTATGCAAAGCGACAGATGACGTGGTTTCGTCGGGAGCCGGAAGTGCAGTGGATCGAGGGGTTCGGCGATGAGGCCGAGACGTTGGACGCGGCGAGTGCAAAGGTTGAAGGCGCGCTCGGGTAATTCGCGCAGCCATTTAGACTAAGCATGTTGACTGTGCAAGATTGAGGTCCGTGCAATCCCACCCTAAACGCGAGGTCGCGTTTAGGATGGGGCACCCCCTGATTGTGCTGAACAAGCGGTGAAGTATCGAAACGGAGTTGCCAGTGGCAGAGACAAATCCAGAAACGATTTATGACGTGGCAGTGATCGGCGGTGGGCCGGCGGGATATACGGCCGCGATTCGCGGAGCGGAATATGGGCTGAAGATCGCGCTGATCGACGCGAACCCGAGGCTGGGCGGGACGTGCCTGC
>CAZVYV010001103.1:0-1122 GCA_964630985.1 uncultured Occallatibacter sp. | reverse complement strand
TGTTCCTGATTTTTGCTCAAAGTCAGGCGTTCGATGCCTTCTTTGTCGCGGGCTTGGTACAAACGCTGGAAATTAGCCCTGAAATTAGCGTCCTTATCGGCCAAAGCACGCAATTCCGCTTTGACTTCCTGCCGGAATACCTTATCTTCGCGCGGAGTCAACTCTTTGCCCTTCAAATAGGGCTTAAGTTCCTTCTGCATCAAGGTTTCGACCTTCGGGTCAACCGCAATGCTGGTTTCTTTGTTGAATAGCGTTACTTCCCGCTTCTCGTACTCTTGTTCCTTCGCATCAGGTGAGGTTTTTGTCTCCGCACGCTTCGCCGGGGCAGTTGTGGCAATTTTGTTGAGATTTCCGATGCTTTTTTCTACTTTTTCCAAGAATTTGGCGGCTTCTTGCGCATTTCCCGCCGTGAGCATCTGTTTTGCGAGGTATAAGTCGGTCGTAATCTGCATCCCGGCCAAAGTGTCCATCATCACGCCTGCCATGTGATGGTCGCGGCCCGCTTGGTCAACTTTTACCCACTCCGCATCGGCATAAGGCAGGATTTTGGCGAATGAGTCAGGATTCATTGCCGCCATGTCCTGCACGAACTTGGGATCGCCAGCGATAAACCGCGCGTCAATATCGCGCCATTCGGCTTTTTCCTGCTCGAAGGTCTTGAGGCCTTCCTTGCCGCCCAAATCAGTGACTATTTGCTTGTATTCGCGGGCTTCTTTCATCCCCTGCGGAAATTCTTTGTAGAAGTTCGCCTGCTTGGTGAAGGCTCCTTGAATCTGGTCGGCTATTTTCGCCTGCGTGGGGTCGGTTTTCGCGGCTTCACGGAGTTTGGCGACGTGCGCTCTAACATCTGCTGGCAACAGCTTGGAATCTGGAGTTCCTTCAGGAATGTTTCCATCACTAGGCTCATCGGGAACGGTTGCCGTGCCATCTCCATTATCGCTGGGCGCAACTTCTCCATCTGGTTGGCTATCTGGTTGGCTCCCGTCTCCGCCATCTGTGGCTCCTATCGCTACAGTCTCAGCCGCACTCACGTCGGCCACGGCTCCTGCGGCAAAGAACATCGTCGCACCGAAAGTAAAAAAGTGAATAAGTCTGTGAATCAGGAAATTCATGCGGCTCCTT
>CAZVYV010001102.1:0-1123 GCA_964630985.1 uncultured Occallatibacter sp. | reverse complement strand
TCGTCGGCGAAGGCGAACAGGACGTCGATGTCGGAGTAGGGGAAGAGATCTTTGCGTCCGTAACCGCCGAGGGCGAGGAGGGCGGTGTTTTGCGGAGGGAGGCCGGCGAAGGCGCGGCGCCACATTTCAATGAGGATACGGTCGACAACCGCGGATCGGCGGCGAATAGCGGCCGTGCCGTCGCCGGTGCGCTCGCAGGTCTGGCGGACAAGCGCCATCTCCTTGAGATACTGCTCCCGAAGATCGTCGACTGCTAAAACGACTGGGTTCATAGAAATTTTTGCGTGGCCTGCCGAAGCAAGAAGGAATTGTTACAAGAATAAGCGATAAATGCCGGAAGTGGGAGATTTGGTGGGTCGGGTTGGGGTTGAGGGTCGTGCCAACCCGCCCTAGCCACAAAAACAAAGACGTGGCGAGGGTGGGGCACCCGCATTTGTGGTGGGTGAGGAGTGGGAGGGCCGGGGCGTGCGATCCCAGGTCCCCGAATGCGAGGGACCGGGGGCACCCGCCCATCGTAGCTCCGCTGGGACCTTGCCCGAGGACCCGCTCGTCGCGATAAAACCGCGATGAACGGGGCACAGCTCCTGATAACAAGATGAGTGGGCCACCTGCCTGAGGGACCGCGGGACTTCGGACGGCGGGACTTAGGGACTACTGCAACGGGCGATTGTTGGCACGTGTGGGGTCGTGACCACTGTCACGAACGAAATCCGCGGGACGGACCTAGACTGCGGGCAAGATGGCGGTACTCTCTCTTTCGGCCAGCGCCGGAGAGGCGCTTGTTCTTGGACTGGCTACGGGGCCGGTGTGCCTGGCAACGTGCGGGCCGGTGGTGGTGCCGTGGATGATGGTTCAGCCGCGGGGAGTGCGGGGTCACAGCCGGCAGTTGGGGTTGTTTTTGGCGGCGCGGCTGGCGGGGTACATGGTTTTCGCGACGGCGGCGTGGCTGGTGGGGTCGTCGATCCAGCGTGCGTGGACGGGGCGGGCAGGGATCGGGCAATCGTGGGTGATGGGCGGGGTCGAGTTGCTGCTGGCGGCGGCTCTGGTGGTGTACGCGGTTGGCTGGCCGCACCGGCGATGCGCGGCGGCGAACCCCGCCTACGCTCAAGCTTCGGCGCGGCAT
>CAZVYV010001101.1:0-1124 GCA_964630985.1 uncultured Occallatibacter sp. | reverse complement strand
CAATGACGTGGTGGATGCCATCAAAGGCCCGGCACCCGAACCGCCACCGCCGCAGATTGCGAAACCGCCAATCGGGGCGGAGATGCCAGTCCAGCAAGCCTATCGAGGGCTCGGTAAAGGACTTACATCTGGGACGAATTCTGACGCATTGGCGAACATCCCGCAGAAGCCGGTTTATCCGGGCGCATCTTTGCCTGCTCATCCCGGCGAGTTTCCGGGGGCATCCTTACCCGCCAAGCCGCCACCGGAGGTATTTCAGGCAAAAGGATTAGCGGAGGGCGGAAAAGTTGCACCGCCGCGACCCTCCGACGCGTTGGGTAAGATTCCGGTTAAAACTCCGGTAGAACCAAAACCGGTATTTCCGGGCGCTAATCTTCCAGCAAAGCCTCCGGTAGAAGTTTTCCAGGCACGCGGTTTGACAGAGGGAGCAAAGCCCGCGCCTCCGCAACCTTCAGAAGCGTTAGGCAGGATTCCAGTCAGAGCTCCAATTCAAGTACCCAAAGTTGACACATCCCCGAAGGCAGTCGAGGGCCAAATTAACGATTCTCTGGGCGGAAAGCCTCTGAAGCCGAATGTCCCGCTCCGAGAGCAGATGCCAAACGCCCCAAAGGGCATTAGCGTGCCCAAAGAATCGAGCGTCATCAAAGACTTTAAGTACGACCCTGCCACAAAGGAAATGACGGTCACAACTCAGGATGGCGGAACATACATTCACGGCGAAGTCACACCAGAACAGGCAGAGAAATTCCAGAACTCGCCGTCAAAGGGTAAGGCGTGGGCGGAACTTAAAAACAACAGCACGCCCGTGGCAAAAGTGGTCAATGGTCAGAGGGTGGGGCGTATTCCGCCCAAGTCTTTAGCTTCGGCAACCCCTGAATCTCAGCCGCCAGATATTAAGGCACCAGCGGCAAGGTTAGGAATTAAGGCTTCCAACCATCCACCGGAAGATTTGACCGCGCTGCTTAAGAAATCTGTAGAACTCGCTCGTAAAGGAAAAGGCATACAGCCCAAATGAAAAAGTATCTCGTTCTCCTAATCTTTTTGAGCGGCATGGCCTTCGCGCAGGGCAACCAGAATAACTACGGCTCTGTGGCCTATGTCAATTCCGCGCCGTCCGGTTCGTG
>CAZVYV010001100.1:0-1124 GCA_964630985.1 uncultured Occallatibacter sp. | reverse complement strand
TATAAAAAGTGGGAAGTCGAAACCCGGAACGCCGAAAATCTGTTGCGGTTCCAAAACGACGCTTACAAGACAGCGATGGCCGGCATCACGAGCCGAGAAGAAGCGGCTCGCATCATCGGAACGCAGAAAGAGGCCGCCGTCAAAGCGCAGATCGGGGCTGTCGCGACCGCGCTTCAAGACCCAGGGATGCAACTGGCGCTCAAGGACGGCGGTGTGGAGGGCGCGGCCGACTACCAAAAGAAGCAGCAGGCCCAGATTGACAGTTTCAAGGACCGAACGATCAAAGCCGCGGAACTTAGGGTCGAAAGCTCGAACGCTGTTCAAGCGAAAGAGGCTTTCGACGAGTATCTTGCGAGCCCGGAAGGCCAGGACGCCACGGATGGCGAGAAGATAAACAAGCGCGCTGAACTTTTGGCGCAATTCGGCGTGGGAAAAAGCGGCGCGCTCAATAAATATCCGGAGATGTCGCAAGAGCAGGAATACGCGAATGGCGAGCGCATCGCGGAGTTGAAACAGCCGCTCTACAAGCCGCAAGTGACCGAGCATTGGCCGAGCGCCGTGCGCGCTAACGAAATCGCTTACAAACTGAACCCCAATTTAGCCACCGTCGACATGGATTCGGTGAACAAAGCGGTGAAGGATCTGAGCGGCGGCGGTAAAGATGGCCAGCGCTTGCAGTCGCTTGACATGCTGATGCACCATACGCAAACGCTAGAGAACCTCGCGAAAGCGCTTCCGAATGCGTCCGACGTGCAGGCGGTTAATAGGCTTGTCGGCGCGGCGAGCGCGCAATTTGGTCATCCCGAAGTCACGGATTTCGAATTCGCGAAGAAAATATACGTCGACGAACTCGCGAAACAAATGGCGGGCGTCAGCGGTGGCGGCGTCGCCGATCGAGCGGAGTATGCGAAAAATCTGTCGGCGAAATTCTCCACCGCGCAGATGTTTGGCGCGGAAGGCGTTCCCGGTATTTTCGACATCGCCAATGAGTTAGTCGGTGGCCGGGTCAAGGCGATGGAGGACCAATATAGTTGGCTTCCGCAATCCTTGAAGGACCGCTACTTCAAACCCGAAGTCATGGACTATTTCAAAGCTCATGGCGGAACGCCTGAAGGGGGCGCCAA
>CAZVYV010001099.1:0-1125 GCA_964630985.1 uncultured Occallatibacter sp. | reverse complement strand
CCGCCCGTCTTGCAGGGCACAACGATGAGGCCGGATGTGAGTGACCGCGCCATCTCGCCCTCCGAATCTATATCTTGAGTGGTGATGGTCTTTAGATAATCGATGGGATGCCCTGCTAGACTTGGATCACGCTTGCGAGCGGCATTAAACAGTTCCTTGATCTTTCCCCAGATGCGCAGTTCGGAGCCGCGCCCTTCGGTTGTGGACACGAGGCACAGCGTTTTCTCCGGGAACGCCCAGTAATCCGTCAGGCAAATCTTGGACATCGTGTAGGTCTTGGTGGAGTCCGAACAACCTGAGAATACACACAAATCATTTTCGCAATAGCTTTGGAGGATGAGATCGGACCATCGGTGGTGATCATCCGTGGGCCATCCGGCCGACAGAAATTCCCGAAAGTGATGGAACAGCGAGCGGCCTTTGATCTTGAGCAGTTCCGGGCCGAACCTGATCTGCCGGAGTTCGACCTGCGTGGCCAATGGCTTGTCCGTCCAGTTCTCGCCGTACTTGTCCTTGAAGGGCATCGCGCAAAATGTACTTGCTTTCCCGCTGCATTCAAACGATAAGTTGAGGCATGTCAAGTTTTACGACGTGCTGCCCACAGTGCCAGACCCCTGTAACCGTCGCGGTCCCCGGCACGGCGGGACTTCCGGCGTTCACAAACACCACCGCAAATTTTGTGGTCCCCGCCATCGGCTCAAACGTCAACCTGACCGTCAACGACACATCATGGATGGATCCCGGCATGTATCTGTTCACGATGGGAACAGGAGGACAGGCGAACTTCACGGTCAACGCGATTGTCAGCTCGAACATTGTCACCGTCACCTTCCTTGGATTAACCGGAGACGCGGCACCCGGAGCAACAATCTCCTTGGGCGCGCGCGTTACGCCTGTTGGCCAGCCGGGGCTCAATGGGCAAAATGGATATACGCAGACCAGTTCAAATTTCGTGGTTCCTTCGATTGGCAGCACTGTCACCATCGCGGTTTTAAACACGGCGGAATTCGTCGTGAACCAAAACGTCATCGTGGCGGGGCCGGCGAACTTTCTTGTGACGGCGATCAACTCCACCACCTCGATGACGATTCAGTTTCTTGGATACGTCAACGACGTTGTGGTCGG
>CAZVYV010001098.1:0-1126 GCA_964630985.1 uncultured Occallatibacter sp. | reverse complement strand
CCTGGTGAAGTTCGCAATGTGTTTCCAATCATTCGTCGTAGGACTCGCCCTGCGAAAGCCAACTAAGTTCAACTAACAAACATCAAATTATATAACATAATATGAAAAAAATTCTTACCTCTCTCCTCTCACTCGGTTCTGCTGTTGCTGTGTATGGTACTACCTTTACAGTGACTGTTTTGCCGGGAACTGCCACCAACTTGTATACTGGGCCTTGTCTTGTTAAGCAAGTTGTTCTTAGTTCTATTGATACGACTAATTCAACTGCTTATTTGTTTGACTCTACAGCGTACACTAATTTGGCATATGTGCTACCTGCTTACAGTAATACAGTGAGTTATGCTACCAATTACATTAATACGTGGACTAACTACTGGGGTGCTGTTACTATTACTACTAATCTTGCATTGATTGATGCTACCAATACTTTGGTGGCCGCAAGTACTAATGCTTATCCAATTAAGTTTAGTGGTAGTGTCACGGCAGGTACATCGTACAAAGTTGATCAAGTGTATGTTCCTTACATTATGGGCTTGCAGGCTACTAATCCTGCTACTTCTGGTAAGGTCGTATTTACTGTGACCATACAATAAACTTCAGTCAAGCTGGGTGGTACACGATCAGTTAGAAGACGTGTACCACCCCTTTCTTTATATTCTTATGTCATTTCAAGTTTCAACTATCTCTAGCAAGTCTGTTTATACAGATGCTCCAAATGTTATTGTTGTTCCTGCTAATACAGCTACTACGATTTTTAAGAATGAACAACAGACTTTTGGCAATATCACGCAAAGACTAATACAGAATGTTGGTACAAATCCTTGTTTTTATTCAGAGAATTTGTTTGATGAAACAACCATTCCTCCTACTCCTTACTGTGATGGTACTGATGCCTTTCATGGAGTTTTAGCTGCTGGACAACAGCTTGACTGTTCTTCCCACTGTCAGGCGGTTTGTGTGTTTTCTCCTCTCGGTACTATTATTAGCACTACCGTTCGTCGTCAGCCACAGAATTAAATTGTATGAATAAACTACTTTCATTTCTTTGTCTTTGTAGCTTTAGTGCTATCGCTGGTACTATTAGTCCCGGCGGTGGGACAATAGCAGGTGGAGGTGGCTCTGGTGG
>CAZVYV010001097.1:0-1130 GCA_964630985.1 uncultured Occallatibacter sp. | reverse complement strand
AGGAGACTTGTAGGCTGGGCCTGTGGATTTCTTCTTCTGGGCTTTCTTGCTCACGGGACATATTATGTGGTTTCGCTTGCAATAACGCAATAGCAGTTAGACGAATAGCTTTGGCATTCCCAGAATTGGCTTCGGACGCTGACGAAAGTGCGGTCTTCGTTTGTTGGCAGCTTGCTGTTCTCGCGTAGTCCAACGGCAATTGCGTGGCGTATAATTTCCGTCGTTATTGATGCGATCCAGAGTCAGACCGGGTGGGCGCAATCCCATATCGGCCAGGAAGTTAGCGAAAACAGACCAGCGCTTGCAAACCTTAATCCCACGGCCACCGTACCACTTGAACGCAGGATCCTTTGGATTCGAACAACGACGCCGCATCAAAGACCACGTTCCATACGTGCTGCGATAAGTTTTCGTCCGTCGCATATTGGGTTAACTTACCACGCTCTGCTTTTTTCTACAATATATTACTTTTTACTTGACAGCGTTTTGAGCGTGAGCGTATATATTGCAAGCGAGAGAAAAATGAAGGCCACAGTTGAGACAACACCACCGTCGTTACACGCGCTTCTCTACTACTGTTCATTTGGAGATTATGTCGAGGTGCTGAATGCTCCGGCTGGGCTGGAAGAGTATGTCGGCAAGGTGTGCGCGTGGACAGAGTTGAATGATCTTGTCCCATTGGAATATCCGCGAAACTCGATCCACCTCAGCATGGAGCAAACGAAAGAGATGTCCGTTCGCAAGCTGGCAGCCGGCGAGAAGATTACGCTCACGATCAAGGGAGACTGACGATGTACTTTCACGGCGAAAGACTTCGCCAGATACGCGAGGCGAAGGGATGGACGAAAGTCGCGTTGGCGAAAAAGCTCAACATCTCCGATCCGCAAATTGGAAGATGGGAGTCAGGAAAGACGGCCCCACGATTGTCCATCATCAGGAAGCTTTGCAGGGTTCTCGGCGTTCCAGTGGATGAACTGGCGAACTACGACGGTAATCCAGTGCAAAAAGAGGCGGTCACAGCATGAAGCGATTTCTCGTAAACAGCGTTCTGGTAATCCTGCTCTTTGGGAGTGGAGCCGCGACCCATAAGGCGTACCAGCACTTCCATCACCCATTGAAGCACACCTGGG
>CAZVYV010001096.1:0-1131 GCA_964630985.1 uncultured Occallatibacter sp. | reverse complement strand
GACTTGATGCAACATGGGTTGTTGCTCAAATACGTTGTAGCATCTCTTTTTCGGGTCACATGGGGGTTTGGCCTGGCGACACTGGTCGCGATCCCTTTGGGGCTTATGCTGGGCTGGTACAGGCGCGGCGAGATGGCTTTCTATCCACTCGTACAGGTGTTTCGTCCCATTTCGCCGTTGGCCTGGATTCCCGTTGCAATCCTCTGGTTTGGCGTTGGCGATCTGGCTGCAATCTTTCTCATCTTTGTGGGCTGCTTCTTTCCCTTGCTCCTGACGGCCATGAGCGCGGTGCATAACATTCCGGCTGTCTACTTCAACGCCGGCCGCAATTTTGGATTGAGTTCAAGCGCGTTTGTATCGCGCGTGCTGTATCCGGCGGTCGTTCCGCAGTTGTTAATTGGATTGAGAATCACGCTTGGAATTGCGTGGCTGGTTGTGGTGGCGGCTGAAATGATCTCAGTGAATTCCGGGTTGGGCTTTCTGATCGTGGACGCACGGAATGCGGGGAATCGCTACGATCTTGTTGTGGCCGGCATGGTGATTATCGGAGCGATCGGACTGCTGCTTGACCTAGCCATGCGATCGTTGGAGCAGGTGAGGTCGTTCCACTGGAGTTCGTCGGAGGACTAGTGTCGTCAGCACAGGCAGTTGTGACAGTCGCGGGAGCCGGAAACAAATTGCGGGTTCAGCACCTTGGCATGGTGTTTGAACGCGATGGCGAAGCCGTCTCGGCGCTTGAGGACATCAATCTCGACGTCTCCGAAGGAGAGTTTGTCTGCATTGTCGGCCCTTCGGGGTGTGGCAAGTCGACACTCCTCAATGTTCTGGCGGGCTTCCTGTCCCCAACAAGTGGATCCGTGACCATTGACGGTGAAGCGGTGAGCGGGCCGGACCCGCGGCGCATTCTGGTATTTCAGGAGCGTGGAGTCTTTCCCTGGCTGACGGTTGAAGGGAACATCGGATTCGGATTGTCGAAACTGCCCCGCGCGGAACGCGAAGCCCGCATCGCACACTACGTGCAAACGGTTCGGCTGCAAGGATTCGAGAAAGCCTATCCTTCGGACCTTTCCGGCGGTATGAAGCAGCGGTTGCAGGTGGCAAGGGCGCTGGCGGTCAATCCTGACATTTTGT
>CAZVYV010001095.1:0-1131 GCA_964630985.1 uncultured Occallatibacter sp. | reverse complement strand
CGACCGCGGAGCCGAGTAGCGAGTGCAGAGCATCAGCCGCGGCATCCGCCGAGAAAAGCAGCGGGCCGTGATACTCCTCTTCAACAAGAGGCGCTTTGCGCAGATCGGCGAGCGAGGCGATCTCGTCGACGGCGTGATGGTTGAAGACGGGCTCGGTGTCGAGGTCGGCCAGCGAAGTGCCGGAGGAGCCATAGGAGCGATCGATGCGCATGCCATCGGAGGCCTGCGTGCCGACAGCGAAAGTTTCCTGATATTCGATGGAGGACTTGCGGACGATGGTTCCTTCACTGTTGACGATCCATGTAGTAGTTACGCGAGCACGAAAACTTGCAGAGGAGTATTGCACGTCATGCTGGCCTGCGTTGACGGAAGAATCTGTGCGATAAAGACCGCTGGCGCGAGCGACGCGACCGGTCCAGGAATTCTTGTCGACTTGGAAGGAGACCGGATCGGCGAGTGAGATGATGGGCTTCTCCTGGCTGAAGTCATCGGCCTGAGGCGGAGTTTGCACCTGCTTCAACTCAGCCTGCTTTTGAGCGTAGGCGGAGAGCGCGCTTTTGTAGGCCTGATCGGTGCCGGCCCATAAAGTGGTGCGAAGCGCAATAGGGTCGTCGTCGAGGACCGCAATCTCCAAGGAACCGTCCCCGCGAGCGCCGGAGCTGTCGGTCTTGTAGTCGCCCACGCGCACAGTGACGCGCGCGACGCGCTGGCGGGCGTCGTCAGAGCCTTCACTTGAGCCGAACTCGGCGGTGGTCTGAAAGTCGTCGACTTCTTCAATGCGGTACTGGATGAAGAAGGGCTTGGCAAAGCCCTGCAACTGGAGCTGGCTCATGCTGCGGTCGAGTTCAGTGAGCATGGCTTTGAAGACGGGATCTTTCTCCGCGTCAGCGCGGGTGGGCTGAGCGTTCGCAGTGGCTACGAAAAGAAAAGATGCGGCCGTGATCGTTCCGGCCGCGACGATTCGCGCGAAGAATGAACGCCGGACCCACCCTAGAGCTCGCCGCTTCACGTCGAGCTTTAGAATGGGGCACCCATTCATTGTCTTCATCAAATTCGGCGGGTTCATTGGTCCCCCTTGGTTGCGGGCGTTTGGGAATCCGCGCCGGGGATGGGCAGGATGGGTGGGCGCGC
>CAZVYV010001094.1:0-1132 GCA_964630985.1 uncultured Occallatibacter sp. | reverse complement strand
TCCCTCATCCCTCAGCATCCCAAGTAGTGTACCACGTCAGGCCGGGGAAGTCAAGGGGTTCCCCCCGCGAACTTACACGGTTTAGCTCTGTACCAAAATGACTACCCACGGTCAGCAAAAGCCACGCCGGGTAAACTCTACACACCCCCCCCCCGAGGATGTCAAGGGGTCGTCCGTGCGCGCGAGAGTGTTTTCTGCCACCACCTCTTCCAGAAAGCGGAGTACCCCCTGCGGGCGCGGCGGGCGCAAGGGTTTCCCTAGGGTAAATTTTACACACCTGACCATGCTTCGAGGTACTCGGCGGCTGCTCGGCAAATCTCTGGGTTCTCCCTAGCGAAACCGATGAGTGAGTTGCAGTGCCCGCAGAGAAGGGATCTGGGTTCAGGTGGAACAACATGTTTGTGATCAGGCACCAGACCTCCAGAACCACCTTTCGGACCCATAGGCTTGGGAGTCTGTCTGCAGATGGCGCAGCGCCCGCCTTGTTCGTAGGATGTGGTTTTCACCATTTCTGGTGTCCAGCCTTTCTCTTTTAGGTCGGCAACGCGCCTGTAACTTAGTGCTGTCTCTTGGTTAGCCTGTCTCCAAGCCTTGGCTCTTTCAGATCTCTTTGCTCGGGCTCCCGGGTGCTTATCCATGTAGCGCTTTTTCTTGGCGCGGCGGGCCTCCGGGTGTGCTTTGTTGTATCGGGCTTGCCTCTCGTTGTAGCAGATTCGGCAATCCCCGTTTGCAGAGATATTCTCGGGAATCCAAGGGTGCCCTTGGCGACAATGTGTCTTAGGAGGCTTGGGGTTTTCTAGGGCTTTCTTGGCGCGTCGGATTGCAGCCAACTCTCGCTCACAGGTCTTGCATGTTCCGTTAGCTTTTAGGTTCTCGGCAACCCTCAGGTGGCCACGGATGCAATGGGTTTTTTCTAGGGGTTTCATGGGTACCTTTCTCAACTATGTAAATTATACCACAGGATACCCATGCTTGTCAAGGGGGGGGGCTCCGTCCGTGTGGTACCCCGTACAGTACATGTGCGCCGCAGCGCGACATCAACCACCCCTTCTGGGGTGTATATCCCACCCAAGGATTCCCCAAGGGGAACCCCTAGGGAACCCCGAGGTCAAAGCCAAGTGGGAAACCTGAG
>CAZVYV010001093.1:0-1132 GCA_964630985.1 uncultured Occallatibacter sp. | reverse complement strand
AATCAGGAAGCGCAGGCTGGCGTCATCACGGGCGGGAATAGTCCAGAGCCGGATCGGGTGCACACAGATGACCCCACGGGCCACAATGGGCCTCCGGTTATCCGGAAAGACGGCCTGGTGCTGGGCGGCAATGGCCGCACGATGCGACTCCAAAGGGCATTCCGGTTAGGGAATGGGGACGTGATCTTCCGTCACTTGCGTTCAAAGCTGGATCAGTTTGGACTAAGTGACATGCCGGAGATGGAGAAGAAGCCGTCATTAGTCCGAGTCTTGGACGATGACGTGGAGACCGCCGAAGACCTGTTTGTTTTGGGCAGAGACCTGAACCGGACAGAGACGATGGGATTTGACGAAGCGGAAGCCGCGGTTGTGGCCGGAAGGGCCATGACCGATCACATGCTGTCGTGGGGCGCGGCTCAGATGGACATGCTGGGGGAAGATGCCTCGGTTCGGGACTTCATGCGCGCCCGGGGCTCAGAGATCATCCAGCAGATGATGGACTCGGGAATGATCGAGCCATCGAAGCGCGCGGCGTACATCACCAGAAACGGGGAGATGACGGAAGCCGCGAAGGACTTGTTTGAGAACGCCTGGCTGGGAAAGATTGTCGACGACCCCGACCTGTTGAAGACTATCCCGGCTGACATTAAGCGCAAACTGACCCGGGGCGTGCCGGGGTTGATCAGGGCCAAAGTTGCAGGCTCGATGTGGGATATTTCCCCAGAAGTAAAAGAGGCGCTGCAACTGTGGAAGCGGATTAATTCGATCAGGGACGGCCTGAACGAAATCGGCAAGAAGGGTGATTCGCTGGTCGACCGGTATTTGAGGCCGCAAGACTTCGAAAACGGCACGGAGTTGATGGACTTTGGCACAGGGACGGCACGGCAGATGCCGCACCCTACGGCTGAGGCGATTGCCAAGATCCTCGAAAAGAGCCAAATCGACGTCCGCGACGGCTTTTCAGACTATGGGAATGAGGCAGAAGGCAAACAGGCAATGCTCTTGGGACCACGTCCCGAGCCCGTGGATGCGTTCAATGCGAACATTGGCAAGAGAGTCGGCATTGAGGTCAAGCCTGACCAGTGGGCTGTACCGATGCCAGAGGCTCCTAAAGAGGCTCTTCCTGCGGCAG
>CAZVYV010001092.1:0-1133 GCA_964630985.1 uncultured Occallatibacter sp. | reverse complement strand
GAACTCGGCGGCGGAGCCCTCCAGATCCAGATGGCGATCAACGGCAAACTCTGCCCCCAGATGGACGACCATATCGCTTCACGAGAAGAGTTTGTTAGCGAAGAGAGTTATTGGAAAAGAGTGGCGCGCGGGAGCGAGTTGATGCTTCATTTGTATGGTGATCCCAGAAATCCGTTGACACCTGAAGAGTCGGCTCTGAGAGAGCAGGAGGCTTATTGATGCCTGAGCCGTTGCGTTGGGTAAAAGTACGAGTCTTCGAGACATCTTCCAGGCGGAAGCATAAGGATGGCGAGCAGGCTACAAATTATTATCGGTATTATCTGCGCAACGACGGGCTCGCCCATGTCGAGATGTTTGGAACTTTATGCGCGAACACCGATGAAGATGCCCCATGGCGCACAAGCCCCCCTGCGAAGTGTAATGAGATGAAGGTTGAGCACAGCGTTTCGCACTCCATGGTACCGAAGCAATTTACGGAAGAAGAATTTGACCGGGATTTTGAAGCGGATATGCTGAAATACTTCGGTCGAGAGATAGTAATGCAGCCAGTTTAATCAGAACTGAAAGGAAATCATGTCAAAATTAGCAGCAGTTCATTCCGGTCAGCCCACGCAGGGTCTTGGCGCCGTCCCCAACGGAAAACCCAAGCCAGTCGCTAAGCCTTTAACTATCGACGACCTTGATCCAGCGCCGAAGGTTGAGGTTGCCAAAACTGAAGCCATCAACCCTCGCGATCCGTATTCGGCGGTGCGCGCGGCATCGACTGCGGCGTGGCTCTCGTTGACCGCGACAGAGCTTGAGGTACGCAAGTATTTCACGGCGATCGAGGTTCCCTCCGGTCTTGAAGCCCTGGCCAAGATGCGTCACCAATGCGATCTGGCCGCGCAGACTTTGCAGCAGCGGATGGACGACGGAAATAAAGAGCGTTGCTCCGGCTGCGGAAAGACACTGGAAGAGGTTAGAAAGACGCAATGGTTGATGCAAGGAAGTGAGGTCGATCCAGAGACCGGTGTGCCGATGCCTTATCGCTACTGTGGTCCACAATGTATTCGTGAGCGCAATCGCGAGAAGATGCTGCCGCCGGAAGATCGGAACAAGAAGAGGTTCGACGGTCGCGAGATGGGGGACATAGG
>CAZVYV010001091.1:0-1134 GCA_964630985.1 uncultured Occallatibacter sp. | reverse complement strand
GGATGCCTGTCCGAGTAGCGCCCGAGCAGGAACATGATGAGGCCAAAGACGAGCATCACGATTCCCCAGATGAGATTGATGTCCATGCCTGCGGAGCGGAGATAGATATCGCTCCCACGGGTGGCGAGGCCGTAGATCGAGAGCATCGCGCCCACGATGAGGAACATCAGGCCGAGGGGAATGCGGAGATCGAGTGTCATAGCTTCTCCTTCATTTCATTCTCAAGTCTGGGTCAATCATTCTCGCATTGCTGCAGAAAGTTTTATCGGAAGACAAAATTCAACCCCACGAGAAGGATCAGCAGGCCAATGGCAAGGACGCTGGGCCGGGCATACCAGGCCATGTGGTGCTCGACTGGCTTGGGCGTCAGCGAATAAACCAGGCCGACCAGTTCGCTTTCAGGCCGGGGTTTGGTCATGAAGCTGATAACCACGCCGAGTACAAAATTCACGGAGAAGGCGAAGATGGCCTGCGAGAAGTCGAGGGCCATGGCGCTGGGATAGGTGTGGACGACGTGAATCCAGCCACCGTGGACGCCAGGGCTGGCGCCGGCTGACAGCGTGAGCCCATGGTGCAGCACCGCGGCGAGCGTGCCGCCGACCAGGCCGATGAAGGCCGCGTGACCGGTGGAGCGCTTCCAGAACATGCCGAGCAGGAAGGTCGCGAACAGCGGTGCGTTCACAATGGAGAAGACCAGCTGCAGCGTATCCATAATATTGTTGAAGCCCATGACGAGATAGGCGCAGCCCATGGATATGAGAATGCCGACAACGGTCGTCCACTTGCCGACCTTTAGATAGTGAGCGTCGCTCGCTCCTTTGTGGATGTAGGACTGGTAGAGGTCGAAGGTCCAGACGGTGTTAAAGGCGGTAACGTTGCCCGCCATACCCGACATGAAGCTGGCGAGGAGCGCGGTGAGTCCGAGACCGAGGATGCCGGTGGGGAAGTAATGCAGGAGCATGTTGGGGATGGCGAGGTCGTAGTCGAGCACCGGCTGGCCGTGGGTATCGAGCATGATTTTCCCGGTGACAGGATCGACCTTTGCCGGGATGAGGCCTTTCCCTGCATCGAGCTCGCCGGCGCTGGATGTCGCCAGGCCAACCGGCGCGCCCTGGGCGATGCTGTGATCCATGT
>CAZVYV010001090.1:0-1136 GCA_964630985.1 uncultured Occallatibacter sp. | reverse complement strand
CCGAAATCATCGCCCCAGCGATTGCCGAAGCGCGTACTTCCGGCATCGACTGCTCCGGCCCGCATTCCCCCGACACCATCTTCGTTCGCGCGTTGCGCGGCGAATTCGACCTGATCGTCGCCATGTACCACGATCAGGGTCACATTCCTATGAAGCTGATTGATTTTGAAGGCGGCGTGAATGTCTCGCTCGGACTTCCCATCATCCGCACTTCAGTGGATCATGGCACTGCCTTCGATATTGCCGGCCATAATCAGGCGGACCCTGTGAATATGAAGACTGCGATGCGTCTAGCCGCGCGGATGGCAGTGGGGAAATTCGCCCTCTCGGGCGAATCAGTCGCGATCCCCTAGAACCGGTATACCAAACCAAAAGTCCCGCGCACGTTCCAGGTCCGGCTCGTCGAGTTTGCCAGCACCGGATTATTGTTGGGCAGCGAGAACGAAGCAGCGACTCGGTCGCCTGTGAGTTGCACCGCAAAATTGCGGTTCAGGCTATAAGACAAGCCTCCGCCAAAGCCACCGGCAAAGGAGATGCTGGGTGTTATGCCCTCGCCCCCGGTATGCTCTCCACCGATCTCGCCGAAAATCACTCCGCTGAGATTCTCATAGAGCGTCGCGTGGAGCGCCGGCCCCACCAGAAATGTGTACATGGATGGGTCGCCTTTATTCGGAATGTCGGAGCGACCGGTCCCAAGCTTGTAGTAATCCCCCGATGCCATGAGCTGGAAATATTTTCCCCAGTCGCGAGCGACTGAAACCTTTCCGCCCACCAATCCGCTGTACGAAACGGGTACCTGCCTCAGACGGGAGTAGGCTACGCCCGCGAATACCTCGTACCTGGGTGCGGCCTGCGCCTGGCCGGGCGCCGCCTCCGAATCCACCTGCCCAATGGCTCTCAGGGGCATAAGCCCAGCCGTAACCACGGCTACAAGCAACAACAGTAGCGTCCTCTTCAACTTGAAAATCTCCTCAATCGATACCGCGCGCAAGCAAACCCTTCCGCATCCGGGCTTCTGCTCCGGGAACGGGCATCCTGGCTGGTTTCCGGTACCCTTCTAGACTATCCTCTCCCCCCGCCATTCAAGAAGCCCGGCGGCACCAGGAGTTCTTCAATCTTTGACTGAAATTTGCGCG
>CAZVYV010001089.1:0-1136 GCA_964630985.1 uncultured Occallatibacter sp. | reverse complement strand
CGGCGGCGGTTACGATCACGGCGAGCAAGGCCCAATTGAAGGTCGAATCTTTCATGATTTCCTCAGAGGCGTGAGTGTTGTGAGAAGTCCCCAGCACGAACCGCTGTCTTCACTCAGCGCTGGCCAGCCATAATGCTTGTGGTAGGTTCGCCCGTTCTCGTGCTCCCACTCCACGTAAGACGGTCCAAACTGTTCCTCGATTTGGTTGTAGAGTTCGTCTAGAACTTCATCGGCAAAACTTAACTCGTCGTAGTTGCTGAGGGAGACCTTGGAGTCGATGCGGACGACGTAATAGTTTGGTCGCGTGTTGAGTGGCGTGAAGTGAATAACCTGCAAGCCGTCGCCATGGATCCAGTCCACAAGCCGCGGCGTGATGATGTAGTCCCTTCCCCAGAATCGCGTCTTGTGGCGCTTTAATTCTTGCGCGAGTGCTTTCCTCATGACGGCCTCAAATTAAATTGCAAGCGAGAGTGATGTTAGGCCTTAAATCGGGTGGCTGTCAAGAAGAAAAAGCAGAACCGCAAGAGGCAACTTTCATGGTGACGAGTTCTGTGGTACGGTTGTTTTTCAGTAGAGAGGAGTCAAAAAGATGTCACGATTCGAGTACACGGCTGTCTGCCCTGAGTGCCTAAAAGCGAACGCAACGGGTACTCTAGGTTTCGAAACGGATTCCGGAAAAGTGGTTTGCAACGGTCCAGAGCCCCACGAATTCGACGAAATGCCGGGTGAATCGGCGCCGGCCGCTCAGTCGGAAACAGTCCCACTCACTAGCGACTTTGCCCCAGAGGCTCGCGGCCCTGAACGGGATTTCACTCCAGAAGAGGAAGCCGCACTCGATAAGGCCATGCAAGAGGATCCAAGGCCCCGGGATTTCAGCCACATGGTTACGGAACCGGCTCCGGAGGTCACGGCGGCGGAGATCGTCGCTCCTGGGCAGCCTGTGGAGCAAGAACCGGCCATTCCTGAGGCCACGGCCAACAGTTTCGGCTTTGGTGAGCAAGCCGAGGCATACCGGAAAGCGGTTCTTGAGATGTGCGCGCCATGGCCGGGACAACCGCCAGAGCCGATAGTGAGGGTATCTATTGGCGGGAATCCAACGTTTGTGTCGGCACATTGTCCGATCCAGCTTCCGAATG
>CAZVYV010001088.1:0-1137 GCA_964630985.1 uncultured Occallatibacter sp. | reverse complement strand
AGCGGTCTTGAATACAATCCTGATCTCGGCGCGTCGCTATTCAACGCCGGCGCCGGCATCATGGACCCTAGACTGCTTTATACCTATCAGCCGGGCGAGGCTCAGTTCGAGCCTGACTTTGGCTGGTTGGGCTTCGATAATATCACAACCCTGTCGGCGGTCCCCTACACCGCCGCGACGGGCGCTGTCGTGGCTTCGGCCAATCCCACTGGCGCGGCCCTCGCGCTGGTCTCGGCCAACTCCTCGACGACTGGTGTTTACATCACTCCCAGCATTACGCGCGCTGATACGGGAGTGCTCGACACCGGTGTCGCAGGAGCGGGCCTAGTCGCGCTCGACGCCTATTGTTCCATGGGCACTTGCACCATGACGAACGGCGTGCTGACGGTCGGCACCAACACCACGTTGCCCCTCACTCCTGGCATGGTGTTGCTGACGGCGAGCGGCACTGTCACGGGCGGCACTGTCGCGGGAACGGTTATCCTGCAACAGCTCACGGCCGGAACCGGCGGACAGGGTGTCGCTGGAACCTACTTGACCAGCAATAGCCTGCTCAACTTCACGTCGAGCACGGTCACCGCGGCGGTTCAAAATCCGTTCCAGGGAGCGGTTCCGCAGCCTACGGGAACGCCTAGCGTGTATTTGTGGAATCCCAATTCCATGATTGGGCGCACGCTACAGGTCACTGCCGCGTCTGGCGCGACCTATGCGACGGCGACGATTGCCGGCTATGACATCTACGGCTTCCCGATGGTCGAGGCGCTGACGATCAGCGCGGGCAGCACGGTCGCCGGCAAGAAGGCGTGGAAATACATTCGCTCCGTCACACTTTCGGGCGGCACGGCGGATACGACGCATGCGTATTCGGTTGACACGCTGAGCGTGTTTGGTCTCCCGCTGAGATCGGACAACTTTGGCGATATCACTGCGAACTACGCCACCTCCCTAACGGCTGTTACGGGCATCACCGCGGCGACCAGCTATCTTCCTTCCGACAGGACGACGGCGACCTCGACGACGGGAGATGTTCGCGGCACCTTCGGCGCGTTCACGGCATCCACGGGCGCCAACAAGCTCGTAATTCGTCAGTCTCCTGGACCCTATAACATCGGGTTTACTGCCGGCCTGTTCGGCGTG
>CAZVYV010001087.1:0-1138 GCA_964630985.1 uncultured Occallatibacter sp. | reverse complement strand
CAAGACGGTGGCGTCCACCGACCAGGTGGTGGTGTCGTACACTGTGAGCATGTGAAATGGCAGACAACACCCAGATCAACGTTGGCGCTGGCGACATCATCCGGACGATCCAGCGCCCGACTTCGAAGACCCAGGTCATCCAGCTTGACGCGGGTGGAGAACTCGGGCCTGAGTTGCTGGTCACCGCAGGCACGCCGCTCCCGGTGACGGAGCAGGGGCAGCTTGCGAACTTGTTGACGCAGATCCTGATGGAAATTCGCGCTTTGCGGCTTCAGGACGCGGCAACTACCGGCATGGTCGTCGACCCCGAGACCAACGATTCAACGGCTTCGACGCCGAATTGGAACTGAGGAGTAGATTTCGATGCCGATGCCGATTTCAGGACAGGTACAGCTGGTTACGAACTTCAGGCAGAGCGGGTCGCCTACGTTCATGCAGCTTCCGCTAGGCGAGTTGGGGGTGTCCGAAGTATTGCCGCGCTACGGCGCGTTGAACTGGTCGGGCCAGATTTTTTCGGCGTCGCTTGCAACTGCCGCTGCGATCACGGCGTATAGCGGTGCCGCTGGCGGCACACCAGCGATAGCGGTATGGAACCCGGCCGGTTCCGGTAAGAACCTTATTCCGCTGTTTGCCAATTACGGCAGCGTGGTCGCAGCATCCGCTGCGGGTACCGTGGCGTGGGGCTTGTACTACGGGACGACTGCTGCGATCACGGGCACTGCATCGGCGACGTATCCGGTTAGCCAGCTATCGCTTACCAAGAGTGGGTCTATTGCCACGGCTTACGTCAACGCAGCGCTGACGTCGTCGACCGCGCTGACTAACGTGGTGCCGCTTGGGTCGTATTACTGGGCTACTGCGGCTGGGGCTGCGTTGGTGTCGCCGCCGGTTCCGGCGGAATTCGCGGGCCAGATTTTCATCCCGCCGGGTAGCATGATGGCGCTTGGCGGATCGTCGGCGTTGACATCGGCGACGTGGCAGGCGTTTTTGTCGTGGGTAGAGACCCCGATCTGAGTGCGGAGGACTGATCGGAGCGTTCAGTGCTCACGACTCTACTCAATTTCTATCTCTCTCAAACGTACAATGTTTCTGTTTTGGAGGCGGCGAGCGCCGCTGACACGGTCGCGGCTTCGGCGGT
>CAZVYV010001086.1:0-1139 GCA_964630985.1 uncultured Occallatibacter sp. | reverse complement strand
GCCGAGCAGCTTGGCGACTCGCTCACCGCACGCCAGCGCTACCAGGCTGCCATTGCGGCCTATTCGAAAGCGCCTGAAATGACAGCACCGATCTGGAACAAGATGGGCATTGCCTACCAAATGATGTTCAACTCCAAAGACGCCGCTCGCTGCTATAAGGAATCGCTCGACCTCGATCCGCGCAATCCGCAGGTTCTGAACAACCTCGCCACGGTCTATGCCTCGCTCAAGGAATACGGTCAGGCCGAACGCCTGTATCGCAAGGCGCTCAAATTCGATCCCAAGTCCGCGCTGATCCTCAAGAATCTGGGCACAAATTACCTGTCGGAGCACAAATATAACAAGGGTTGGGAGGCCTACCAGCAGGCCTTAGCCATCGATCCGCAGATTTTTTCCGATCGCGGCACCCCATCGGTGAACGATCCATCTTCCATCCAGCAGCGAGGCGCCATGAATTACTACATGGCCGCAGGTTGCGCGCGCGCAGGCTACGCCGATTGCGCTCTGCAGTATCTGCGCATGGCGCTTGATGAAGGCTTTACTACGCGCAAGAAGGTTGCAAACGACGTCGAGTTCGCCAGCTTGCACGACAATCCAGCCTTCAAGCAACTGCTTGCCGAGCAGCAGCGCAGCCAGTAAGCCGCTCAATCCACGCCCACTCGAACCAATCGTCGTCTCCCACTGCCTCTCGGGCGTCTATCAAGTAGGTTGGCCTTTCCGCCTTCCTTGGAGAATCCGATGAAGAACCGCCTCTTTCGCTCGCTTGTGATTGCTCTCGCTTTCACCGCTGCCGCCTGCGCTCAGGACCCCAGCACCGCACCGCCGCCCAGCCAAAACTCTGGCCAGAATGGAAACCCTGGATCAGGCGGAGGCAATGGCCAGCGCGGCGGCCGTGGCGGCTATGGAGGCGGAATGGGCGGGGGCATGATGATGGGCCGCGGCCTCATGGGCACCGTGACCGCGGTTGCCGCCGATCACTACACCATCAAGACCGATGCGGGCGACGTCTACACCGTCCACTTCACCGCGGATACACGGATGTTCAAGCGCCAGGCCAGAACCGGAGGACCGGGCGAGGGTCAGGGCGGTGGACAGGGCTCGGGCAGTGGTCAGGGCGGCGGACAAGGCTCGGGCGGCGG
>CAZVYV010001085.1:0-1139 GCA_964630985.1 uncultured Occallatibacter sp. | reverse complement strand
CCGCCTGATTGTTGATCAGTTCGGCGTATTCCTTGAAAATTTTGTAGCTGCCGAGGCGGCAGCCGATTTGCAGCTTGTGAATCGTCTGCGGGTTGAACAAATGGAACTCGCCGCCGTCGCGCCATTGATACTGGCCACCGGCATCGAGCACGCCGTTGACCGGCCGATCCGGAAATGCATGGTGATGGCGCGCGAGCGCTTCCCCGGCAATCACGTCGAGGCCGACACCCTGAATCCGCGACGGCGTCCAGGTGAAATACCTGTCCACGACGGCGCTGTTGAGGCCGACCGCCTCAAAAATTTGCGCGCCGCGATAACTCTGGACGGTCGAGATGCCCATCTTGGCCATCGTCTTTACGACGCCCTTGATGGCGGCCTTGATGAATTTATTGATGGCGGTCTTGTGATCGAGGTTGACCAGCAATCCCTCGCGAATCATCTCGTCGAGCGTTTCGAACGCGAGATACGGATTGATGGCGCTGCAACCGTAGCCGATGAGCAGCGCAAAATGATGCACCTCGCGCGGCTCGCCGGATTCCAGCACGAGGCCGACGCGCCCGCGCGTGCCTTTGCGAATCAAATGATGATGCAAACCGGCAACAGCCAGCAGAGCGGGAATGGGCGCGTTCAGCGCGCCAACGCCGCGGTCGGAGAGAATCAAGATGTTCACACCCGAAGCGATGGCTTCGTCGGCGGCGGCAAATAGTTTTTCCAGCGCGTCTTCCAGTCCTTTCGCACCGTCCGTCGCCGTGAACAAAATCGGCAGCGTCTCGGCCTTGAAGCCGGGGCGGTTGACCTGCCGGAGTTTTTCCAATTCCTCGTTTGTGAGAATCGGCTGCTTCAGCTTGATGAGCGCGCAACTGTCCGGCCGGGAATTCAGCAGTCCGCCGCGCGAGCCGACCATCGTCTCGGTCGAGGTGATGATTTCCTCGCGGATCGGGTCAATCGGCGGGTTCGTGACCTGCGCGAAAAGTTGCTTGAAATAATTGTAAAGCAACTGCGGCTTGTTCGACAGCACCGCCAGCGGCGTGTCGGTGCCCATCGAGCCGAGCGGTTGCACGCCGTCGTTCGCCATCGGCCCCAAAATGAACCGCAAATCCTCGAACGTGTAGCCGAACGCCTGCTGCTGCTGCAACACT
>CAZVYV010001084.1:0-1139 GCA_964630985.1 uncultured Occallatibacter sp. | reverse complement strand
CGCTCCGACGCCAGCGAAGCGGGTGCGCCTCTCTCCGCACTGGAGAGGGCGACGGCGAGAACAGTTCCAGCGGATGCCATTCGCATGGTTGGTCCTGAATACGATCCGTACTCGTTTGATTGGTATCACGGGTCCAATCGATCGGATCGTCTCACGGAAAAGGGCAAGGTCGATCCCAAGCGGGCAACGTCGGGGCCGATGCCGTTTTTCACCGATGATCCCGAGATGGCATCGAATTACGCCAAGAGTAAACCTGACACGTCGCGAATGGCGATGGATGAGGGCAACGTATCATCGTACTTCACGGTGTCGCCAAAAGACTTGGGTATGTCCCGCGCTCGGACCCCAATCTCAGTGGAGCAGAGTTGGCACTTCCTTCCGCAAGAGACTAAGGCGGACATCTTAGCGAAGGCCAAGCGCGTTGGGTATGAAAATCCCGACACGTCCGAAGGGCCATACACGTTGCATGATCGTGACGCGACGCTGTCAAACAACCATTTCGATTGGCTCATGAAAACGGAGGCGCGTGGCAATCCTCTCTCCGCACTGCGCATGATGTGGCACGACGGCGGCAACCTCGTCGGCAATGAAAGTGACCTGTCTAGGATTTACGAGTTGGCAGGATACCCGCACAAGATCAGCGAGAGCAATGCGCCGTGGACAGAGGCTCAGGGTGTTCTGCCGGCTAAGTTGGCCATCCACAATCCTTTGATGACGGACAACAAGGATGTCATCGCCAATGACATTTTGCCCGCTCTTGAGGCCGCATTCAAGGGCGACCGCACACGTAAACAGCCGTATTCTGAAACGGATATGTGGCACAAGGATCATCGCTACACGCCGAAGGAATGGGTGCAGCAGGCGAAAGAGGATTACGCCAAGGGCGACAATTCCTACGTCTGGACATCGATACCAGACAAGGTGACCGAGCAACTGAAGAAACTCGGGTTCGACGGGGTTATTGACACTGGCGGGAAGGGTGGTGGCGACCCGCATAGAGTTGCAATTCCGTTCTATCCTGATCAGGTTCGGTCAAGATTTGCCAAGTTCGATCCGGCCAATGTCGGCAAGAGCGGGTTGCTTCTCTCCGACTCCAGCACCACGGGCGCCCCGCTGTCAGCGATGGAGCGGGTGCCAAT
>CAZVYV010001083.1:0-1140 GCA_964630985.1 uncultured Occallatibacter sp. | reverse complement strand
TCACGAATGCGCGTGGCGTGCAGTACGAGCAGTACACCCTCCCCGGCGAGAAGAAAAACTACACCGAACTGCTAATGACGCTGCCAGAGAAAGCGGGAGAGCGCGGCCCCAAAGGATGGGGCGACACTGGCGGCGGCACGGCTGACACCGCTAATTTCGTCCCACCGCACTTCGGCGGCGAGCCGAATCTGTTGGCCCACGTCCGGTTCGACGAGCGCACGGACGCCAGCGGAAACCGCGTGCTGTTTGTCGAGGAAGTGCAATCCGACTGGCATCAGAAGGGGAAGAGGGGTGGTTACAGAAAGCCACCTGAGACGTTTGAGGAATGGCGTAAGCGCGTAAGCGTCGAATCTGGCTTAGAGGTTGCCGACGATGCGAAAGAGCGACGACTATGGGCAAGCGAAAATGAATATCACGCACTGCAAAGTGGCGTGGTTCCCGACGCTCCGTTCAAAACCGACTGGCACGAACTGGTGATGAAGCGCATGCTCCGCGAAGCCGTGGAGCGCGGCTACGACAAGATTGCTTGGGTGACAGGGGAGCAGACGGCTGAACGCTACGACCTGTCGAAGACGATCCAGAGCATCGGCTATGAGCCTCCGGTCCCGGGCGGAACCCGTGACAAGTACATTCTCACGGCACAAACGGTCGACGGAAAGTTTATCGACCTCGGAGCGAAGTCAGAGAGTGAACTGGCCGACGTTGTAGGCAAGGACATCGCGCAGAAGATCGTCAACCGTGAGGGCGAGGGCAGCGAAACCAACAAGACGCTTTCCGGTTTGCAACTGAAAACCGGCGGAGAGTGGGCGAATAATCTTTACGACAAAGCGATTCCACACTTCCTTGGAAAGTACGGGAAGAAGTGGGGGGCGCGAGTTGGAGAGTTGGAGTTAAACTCGCGCACGGCGGCTCGCGATGTAACGGTAACCAGCGAGGGTGCTGCGGCTTACCGGGTGAAATGGAGGAATCAGCTAAGCGATCAAGTCCACAGCCAATTTTTCAATGATCCGGAAGAAGCGAACGCCTACGCGAAAGAACTTCGCGAACAGGGTGGGGCCAAAGTTCACGGCCTCGATGTTACCGAGGAGATGCGAAAGTCCGTCATGGAAGGCCAGCCACTCTTCCAGGCGAAGCACGGCG
>CAZVYV010001082.1:0-1141 GCA_964630985.1 uncultured Occallatibacter sp. | reverse complement strand
TCGTTCTACGGCAACTCCGTCACATTCACCGCGACCATTCCTCCCAGCGGCACCAAGGCGCCCACTGGAACGGTGAGCTTCCTCGATGGCGCTGCGCAAATCGGCACGGGAA
Organism: uncultured Occallatibacter sp.; assembly: GCA_964630985.1. Taxonomy (GTDB): domain Bacteria; phylum Acidobacteriota; class Terriglobia; order Terriglobales; family Acidobacteriaceae; genus Telmatobacter. Next base: position 1,029 of record CAZVYV010001082.1, on the reverse strand, counting down.
CGCTCAGCGGCAATCCGGGCGTCGCGACGTTCACCATCGCCACCCTCAACATGGGCACGCACAGCATCACCGTATCGTATCCGGGCGATTCGTATAACGGGCCAAGCATTTCCTTGCCCTTGAACCAGGTGGTCAAGCAGGCGCAAACTGCAACCACTGTCACGGCTACACCGAGCCCTGGCATCGCCGGCGGGCCAGAGACGATCACGGCAACTGTAACAGTGACTTCAGGTTCAGGAACACCAACCGGCACTGTCACCTTCACTTCCGGCGCCACGCAACTGGGTAGCGCGCCTGTCAGCAATACGGGAACGGCAACCATCACCCCGTCGCTGGCGCAGGGAAGCTACCAGATCGTGGCCACCTACAGCGGCGATGCCAATAATCAGGGCAGCGCTTCAGCGCCACTGTCGCTCACCGTTGCGCAGGCCACCACGCAGACCGCACTTGTCGTCGCGCCCAACCCGGCGCTCGTGCTTGCGCCCATCACCTTTACCGCAACCGTAACGGGCAACGGCGGAACGCCCACAGGCAGCGTGAACTTCCTCGCCAACGGCAATGTGATCGGTGCGGGCAACGTGAAAGCGTCTGGAGTCGCCACATTCACCACTTCGACATTGGCGGCCGGCACCTATGCCATCACTGCCACCTACACGGGCGATGCCAATGACGCCGGCAGCACATCGTTGCCCGTCTCGCTCACAGTTTCGCTGGCCACCACGGCCACCGCCATCACCGTCGCTCCCGATCCGGCTCTGGTCGGGGCAGCCGTCACCATCACCGCTAAAGTCACGGGCAATGGCGGAACTCCCACCGGCACCGTGAACTTCATCGCCAACGGCAACACTCTCGCTTCCGCAGTTTTGACCGCGGGCACGGCCAGCTTCACCACTTCCACGTTGGCTCCGGGAACTTACTCAATCTCAGCGAGCTATCAGGGCGACCCGGCTGACGCGCCCAGCACCTCGACCGCCATCAACGAAACCGTCGGCCTCATCCCAACCACCACCAGCCTTGGCTCCTCAACCA
>CAZVYV010001081.1:0-1141 GCA_964630985.1 uncultured Occallatibacter sp. | reverse complement strand
AGCGTAGATGGATTGATAGTAGTCATCCAAGTGGTTCATGGCGTCCACGGGGTTTGTGAGTGGTCATAGACGTAGCGCTCAATGGCGTCTGCGGCGAGGTGGGGGTCGGAGGGGTGAGCGCCGCCGAAAAGCTGATAGAGCCCTTCGCTATCCACCCGACTCGCCCAAGAGAGAACCGGGAAACTGTTCCCCTCCGCGCGCGAGGCGATACCAATCCGGTCAGCAATATGGCCGGCGATACAGCAGGATGTGCCGCACCAATCCCTTTGATCGTATTCTTCCGGAGGTATCACCCCACTGCGCAAATCTGCCGCTACACCTAGCGCGACAATGCAAGCCTCTTCGCCCAACTCCTTGATGGCACGAGGATGAATGGTGCGGACCTGCGATTCCTGTCGATTGCTCATCTCATGTTCTCCTGTATCTCACTGATCATCTTGAGTATTTCAATGAAAGCATCTGCTTTCGCTGGATCGTATCGGCGCAGATACCACATCTGAGACGTGATTTGCCTGCGTAAGAGTCGGAGCGGTGCCTTGGAGGTTGAGACACCGCTCCGTATGGCGCCCTTGGTTACCTGAGAGCGCCGATTGGTTGGACCTGACACCCTATGTCCAACCTGTTGGTGGTCAGATAAACAAGTGTCTGGTCCACCTTCTGACGGCACGGGTGAGCGCGCCGCCAATATCTCAGGCCACTGGGCACTGAGAGATCCTGTTGCCCTCTTGGCGATAGACCGCGCCATGCGCTGGTCCCGAGGGCGTCCATGGGCGTCTGCCTCGTTTATGACGGCACCAGCCACGATCCGCAGTATCTTCGCCTGTGACGGCGTGGCGCGCTTGGCGAGGGTACTCATGGGATGAACCGCGCCCTACTCACTGACCATGGTCCCCAATTCCATCCAGTAGCCCATGATGGCTTACTTTCGCCCCGCATTCCTATGCGAAAGAACCCAAGAGGAACATGGATCTCTATATTCCGAAGACAAATGCTGATGCCTAGCGAAATGGCACAGTTATTCCGATAGAAATAGCATATCCACTTTTCGCCTTCGTAGCCATATAGTGACGGTTCTGATGACATGACTATATCTCCACCGACGCCGCACGCTTAGAGCACTTGAGTTTCATCGGATAGCACC
>CAZVYV010001080.1:0-1141 GCA_964630985.1 uncultured Occallatibacter sp. | reverse complement strand
CGCTTCACCGGTTGGGCATTCAGGCTTTTGAGCCGGTGCTGGTGGAAGGCAAGGCTATCAAGATTCATCCACTGGTCTGCACCGCGTTCAACGCTGACTTTGACGGCGATCAGATGGCCGTGCACATTCCGTTGTCGCCTGAGGCGCAGATTGAAGCCAGCGTACTGATGCTGGCGTCGCACAATATTCTGTCGCCGGCGAGCGGACAGCCAATCACCGTGCCGACGCAGGACATGGTGTTGGGACTTTATTACCTGACCAAGGCCAAGAAGGGCGGCAAGGGCGAAGGCCGTGTGTTTTCGAACACCGACGAGATCCTGATGGCGCTCGAAGCGGGCGAAGTGGAAACGCTGACGCCGATCCGAATTCGCTACACCGGCAAAGTGCTCGATATGGTCACGGCTTACGACGATCAGGATCTGACACACACCGAGCCGGTGGACTTCGACAAGGAGTATCTGTCGACGACAGTTGGCCGCGTGATTCTGAACGACGCGCTGCCGCCGGGTATGCCTTTCGTGAACGGACTGATGAAGAAGAAGGGCATCGGGCAGCTGGTGAACTATTGCAACCAGAACCTCGGGCTCGAAGTGACGGTGGGCATGCTTGACCGCATCAAGTCACTGGGCTTCAACTATGCCACACGCTCCGGCCTCTCTGTGGGCCTGGACGACATGGTGATCCCGGCGAGCAAATACAGCACGGTCGACGCTGCCGACAAGAAGGTGATCGAGGTCCAGAAGCAGTACATGGACGGCGCCATCACCAACGGCGAGCGCTCGAACAAGGTGATCCAGATGTGGTCGGCGGTGACGGACCAGGTTGCCGACGAGATGTTCTCGAACATGAAGAAGGCGGACGATGAAGGGGCCATGAACCCGATCTACATCATGGCCGATTCCGGCGCCCGCGGATCGAAGCAGCAGATTCGCCAGCTGAGCGGAATGCGCGGACTGATGGCCAAGCCTTCGGGCGAAGTCATCGAGACGCCGATCACCGCGAACTTCCGCGAAGGGCTGACGGTGCTCGAATACTTCATCTCGACGCACGGCGCTCGCAAGGGCCTGGCCGATACGGCGCTGAAGACGGCCGACTCGGGCTACCTGACGCGGCGTCTCGTTGACGTGGCGCAGGACGTGAT
>CAZVYV010001079.1:0-1141 GCA_964630985.1 uncultured Occallatibacter sp. | reverse complement strand
ACATTGCCGTTAACTGCGAGTGTGTTTGTACCAGATGAATTGGTGTTAATGGACATGCTGGAACTGTTGCTTCCAAAAGAAGCATAAGACACAGTAAGCATCTGATTGCTTGCGCTGGCATTGTTTGCAGTGAATGTCCCTACCGGGAAATAACTTTTCCATTGTGGAGTTTGATACGGATAAACATTTGTGGAAATCAAATATAGAGCACTCCAATAGTTGGTTAAAAAACCCTTTGAAATCCATGCGTAATTGTTTGCGTTCGTTGCATAACCGCTTCCGTTTGTAGCCCACGTGTAAAGACCATTTACGCCGGATAACGAACCAGTTCCGCCGGCCACGTAAAATCCAACGCTGTTGGTGAATCCAGCACTAAAGAAATATGATCCTGAAACATAGTTTGTTCCAGTTGCAGTTAAATTGGTTGCAAGTCCGTTTTGGTTTTGAACAAATCCGGTAATTATATTTGTTACAAAAGTTGCGTTAGTAATCACCCCTCCGGCAATAGGTTGTCCGTTTTGGGTTAACACCGGAGTCTCGAAATCAATGCTGTTGCTATCAATAATTTCCATCGGCGATGTATTAGATACAACATTAAGCGCAGAAGTGGGAACGCTATATCCGAACATCGTCCAATTATCAAAAGTGACTTCGGCGCCAGACCCAGTTCCTTGGGTAAGCATTTGAAATCTGTAATAGGTATTCGTTACCGTCGGCAGTGTAATAAGAACGTTATTGCCTGGCCAGTTATTGCTAAACTCCAGGGTTGTCCAGTTAATTCCATCAATCGAACCTAGCATTTGGTTGGAGTTGTTTTGCGCAGAGATAGTCATGGCGAAGCCTGTAACTACCATTGGAGATGGGAACTGGTACTGAATCCAAGGGTTAATTTCAGTCCCGCTGACTGCCTCGCCGTTGGTAATACAGTGATAAGCCTGACCCAATGGATTTCCATTGTAAGCTGAAGACATGGTAGCCAGTCCGCTAGGCATGTTGCTAGAAGTCATTTCCGGCAAAAGTTGTCCGCTTGAAAAAACAACACCTGGAATAGTATATATAAATATGTTCGACCCGCCTAGGCTGGTAGTGCCAAACAGATTCGCATTCGTTCCAAGTCCGTTTAATCTTCCAATAGCATTCG
>CAZVYV010001078.1:0-1142 GCA_964630985.1 uncultured Occallatibacter sp. | reverse complement strand
CTGGTAAGCTGCGGTTCGGTTAGGTTTGGTAGTGCATGGTATGGCTAGGTGTGGTGTTGTTAAATCAGGAGGAGCGAAACGAAATGACGAAAGCGGCAGCACTGAGTGAGGCGACAAACGACGGTAAGCAGGCAATCGAGTCCGTGATCCCGTACATAGCGTATATCACAATCGAGGGCACAGCCCCAATCTTATTTCACCGCTGGTCGGTGGACGGTGTGGAGGCTAAGGCCAAAGCCGCGAAGAACAGCGCGGCGAAGAAAAGTGATGATCTGGAGACATATATCTACCGCAACGACAAGGGCCAATTATGCCTCCCCGCTGAATATCTGCGTGGTGCCGTTATCGGAGCATCGAAATTCAAGCAAGACCCTCGTAGCCCCCGAAAATCGGCACAGGATTTGTGCAAAGCCGCAATCATCAGTATGGAAGAACTTTGCGTACTGACTGACGCTGCCGACAAAGCGTACAAGGTCTGGGACTATGAGGACCGCCGTCGTGCGTGTATTCAGCGCAATGGTATCACCAGGGTGCGTCCGGCTCTGCATGCGGGGTGGAGGGTAACTGTTCCGCTGATGGTAAACCTCCCCGAATATATCTCGCCGCAGCTCCTGAACGAACTGGTTCAGATGGCGGGTAAATTGATCGGGATAGCGGATTTCAGACCGACGTTCGGAAGATTCAACGTTGTAAAATTTGAGGTGTAGTGAACATCGTCGGATTCAGCTTCGGTGTGGTGGAGCAGGGAACGGTCAGCCCAGGCATGGCTTGCCTCGGCGCGGTCTGGCGTGTTAAGGAGCGGTGAGCTGCGGTGTGGTTTGGCGTGGATTATTTACCGGAGGGATGCATGGAGATTCGTGAAGAGATCGTCGTTGAAGATCGTGACCCGACACCGTCCGAGGTCGCCAAGATCATGCGGCAGGTGTCCCGAGTGGTGACGTTCATGGCCGGAAATTTACTGCACTATGCGGCTCAGAATAACACGCCGGGTGCAGGACTTCAGGTGATGCAGCAGATACTTACTGTAGCCGCTAATGCAGAATTGGCGGCTATCGGCGCGGACCCGCCGAGGGTCGCACAGGCTGGTGGGATGCCACGGATGCCGGGGCCGGGGCCGGGGATGCCGGGCGGGCCGATGGGGA
>CAZVYV010001077.1:0-1142 GCA_964630985.1 uncultured Occallatibacter sp. | reverse complement strand
ACGGGCTTTCCGACCGTCGACGGGTTGGGAGCGGACGTGACCGTAATGCTGGTGGCTGCGGCGCCAACGGCCTTCGATGCCGGCGTGTTCGCGGACATAGCGGCGACAAGCCCCTCTTCGCTGTCCTTGAGCTTGGCCCAGATACGGTTCAGCTTGCCGTTGCCGGCCGGGCTGATGGGCTCGCCGTAGAGAGCTTCGCCTACCAGTGTGCGGATGCCGCCGACCAGTGCGCCGAACGAACCGGCCTCCGTGGTCTGTGCTTCGATGGTTGCTTCAACGTCTTCGATGGTGGTGTCGGCCATGGCCTGGGTTTCCTCGTGTGACGGCGAAACAGCCGCATGCGGGCTTACATATGCCAGAATTACGACGAAATCCATAAGCGCCATTGACAGAACCGGATAAAAAGGTATAGGGCTGGCTTGGAACCTATTCCCGATGGTGCCCATCGGATGACGCGGACGCCCCGCACGCTACCGCACCCGAGCCGAGCGCGGAATTAACCCGGCCCAAATCCAGCCAGCGCAATGGTCAGGAACAAGCCTCCTTAAACCGGAGCTTAGCTGCCTGATGTCCAATACCCAATCGAGTTTTGGTTTCAAACATGTGGGCTTCCTGCCGGGATATGCGCCGGATTATCAGCTCTCAACCCGGCTGATCGCGTCGTCCAACACAACGTCGATTTACTTCGGCGATCCCGTCGCGAAGGTCGGCAGTACCCAATACATCGCGCAGGCGTCGAGCACGACGGCCCCGCTCGAAGGCATCTTCCAGGGCTGCTTCCTGATCCCGTCAACCGGCGGCGCCCCGACGTTCTCGCCCTACTACCCTGGCGCGGCCGGCGCCGACGTTACGGCCTACGTGATCGCGTCACCTGGCGCACTGTTCATGGCCGCGGCGCTGAATACCAACATCCCGATCTCGTACATCGGCCTCAACATCGGGTTCGCGATCGGGACCGGATCGACGCTGGGTGGCGGTTTCTCCGGCGCCACGCTGGACCAGACGACGGCTTCCACAACCAACACGCTTCCGTTCCAAGTCGTCGGCCTGTTCGGCAGCACGAACACCACGGGCAGCATCAACACGGGCAACTTCGGCGGCGTGGGCAACGGCTCCGATACGACCAGCGCGTACAACTGGGT
>CAZVYV010001076.1:0-1144 GCA_964630985.1 uncultured Occallatibacter sp. | reverse complement strand
TGTATTTCATTTTGTCCGCGTCGTCCTCCGGAATCGGAATTGTTCCGGTGGATTTTTTGTTTCAAAATATTTCATTCCGCCTGTTGCTTTCTTCGCGCAGAGTTTTATAGTTCGCTTCGCTTGAATTCACCGAAATGAGCCAATCAACCGATGCGGGCCCGCCGTGGAGCATTGACGCGGCGCGCACGCTTTACAACATCCATCGCTGGGGCGCGAAGTATTACGACATCAACGACGCCGGACACGTCGTGGCGCGGCCGTTGCAGGACGCCGGCGCGACGGTGGACATCACGGACGTGATCGAGGAGGCGAAGGGGCGCGGGCTGAAGTTTCCGCTGCTCATCCGGTTTCAGGACATTTTGCGGCACCGCGTCGAGGCGCTCAACCAGGCCTTTCGCGGTGCCATCACGGAATATAATTACCAGGGCAAATATCGCGGCGTGTTCCCGATCAAGGTGAACCAGCTCCGCGAGGTGGTGGAGGAAATTCTCGACGCGGGCAAGCCGTATGAATTCGGCCTCGAAGTCGGCAGCAAGCCGGAATTGTTCGCGGGTCTCGCAATGCAAAACCAGATGGGTTGCCTCATCATTTGCAACGGCTACAAGGACGCGGAGTTCATCAAGATGGCCATGCTCGGCATCAAGCTCGGCAAAAAAGTCATCATGGTTGTGGAAAAATTGGAGGAATTGCGGCAGATCATTTCGATTTCAAAACAGCTCGGCGTCGAGCCACTGCTCGGCATCCGAGCGCGGCTGTTGAGCAAGGGCGCGGGACGCTGGGCAGAAAGCGGCGGCGAAAACGCAAAGTTTGGTTTGAGCACGGCGGATTTGCTGGCGGCGGCGGAATTGCTCAAGGCGGAAAATCTCGGTCATTGCCTCAAGCTGCTGCATTTCCACATCGGCTCGCAGGTGCCGGACATCCTCACGGTGAAAAAAGCCGTGCAGGAGGCGGCGCGGCTTTACGCCAAGCTCTACAAGATGGGTTTCAAGATCGAATTTCTCGATGTCGGTGGTGGCCTGGGAGTGGATTACGACGGCAGCCGGTCGGCCTTCGACAGCTCGACGAATTACTCGTTGCAGGAATACACCAACGACATCGTTTATTACGTCGCCGACGTGTGCAACGCGGAAAACGTCCCGCACCC
>CAZVYV010001075.1:0-1145 GCA_964630985.1 uncultured Occallatibacter sp. | reverse complement strand
CGGCCCGGCTTGGAATCGACTTCGATGTTGCCGTCGTTGTGGCGAACGATGCGGCGGACGATGTCGAGGCCTAAGCCGGTTCCCTGCCCCATGGGCTTGGTGGTGAAGAACGGATCGAAGATGCGCGATAGAATCTGCGGCGGAATACCGGGGCCGTTGTCGACGATGCGCACAACAACACGCTGACCTTCGCGACGGGCATTTACCTCTAACCGGCCGCCATCCTGAATCGCATCGAGCGCATTATCGATGAGGTTTCCCCAAACCTGATTGAGCTCGCCGGCAAAACCGCGCACCAGCGGCAGGCCTGGCTCCAGCTCGATGGCAACTTCGGCGGATTTTTGGCGCGCCTTGGCACGCATCACGACCACGGTGTTGCTGAGATTTGGTCCGAGATCCACCGGTTCCGCGACCATGGCCTGATCCATGTGCGTGAACCCCTTGATAGCCATGACGAGGCCGGAGATGCGCATGGCGGCTTCCTGAATTTCGGAAGCAAGGCCGCGAACGGCGCAGCCTGCGGCAGCCCAGCGAATGACAGCGTCGAGAGCCGGGCCTTCAACGGTGGCGGCAAGTTGATCGAGAGCTTCAAAGGTGACGGGCGTATCGGCGAGAACGTCAGAATTGGCCGTGGGGAGGCCGCGATCCGACAGCCAGTCGGCGATCGCCTCTTCGCGTTCGGCCTGCTGAAGCGGAGAGCGAACACCCTGGAGCGCGCGAGCCAGGCAGGCGTTGCGAATTTGATCGACAGCAGAAAGCTGCGCGTCACCGAGGCGGGCCGTGCCGAGAGCAAGCGTTGCCGATTCCGCTTCTTCCAGCCTGTCGCTGAGGGACGCCGTGCTGCGCTCGATGGCGGATGCGGGATTGTTGAGCTCGTGCGCAAGACCGGCGGAAAGCTTGCCGAGCGAGATCATTTTCTCGTTTTGCAGATCGCTCGACGTGAACAGTCGCGCGCGATCGACCATGATGTGGACAAGGATAGAAGTGACGGCGTAGCACTCTCGCGTGAGCTCGCGGAAATCGTCGCGGTAAATGGCGAGCACTTCAGTGGGCTCCTCGGCAATGGCGTCGCCGGGCGCGGAGGCCAATCGCGAAAAAGGAAGAATGCCGCTGATATCTCCGGCACGCCAGTCAATGACTTTCTG
>CAZVYV010001074.1:0-1148 GCA_964630985.1 uncultured Occallatibacter sp. | reverse complement strand
GGTCAAGATAGCCTCACAAACTCAATGCGGGTGATGATGGAGCTCGGCAAGCAACGATGCCCTTCCGCGAACCAAAGCACAAACTGCGTCGGGTCGGAATACTCGCCGGGCGGCGGAAACCCTTCCCTGATGCATTCCGCCTCACCATACGATAAATCGGCGCACATCAGATTTAGCTTTTCCCGCCGAACATCGACGACCCGAATCATTCCCAGCCGCTTGATCCTCTCGCCCTTGCCGAGCCCCATGCCCTTCTCGACCGCGCAAAGGATGTCGCCAGCCCGCAGGAATTCCCATCCCACGCGGCGGGTCACGTCCTTTGTGCCAGCCAGGAATTGCGGCGTCGTCAGGCTGAATGAGATGTTACGGGGCATCTTCTATCTTCTCAAATCGCCCGTCTAGGAACTCTTCTGTCGGTCGGATATAAATCGCCTGCGTCGCCTCGCTGCGATAGACCGTCCAGAGATCGTCCTCGAACTGCTCTTCGAACGCAGGAGCGCTGGCGCATTGCAGCGAGGCTGTATCGCTCAGCACTTCATAAGTCGTGCCGCGCTTCTTGTGCCGCCATCTCATGGCCCAAACCCCTCTGGCGCCGGATCGGGCCAAGACCAAATCACGGTGCCGTCGCACTTGATCTGCGGGCGCCGAATCTCACCGCTCTTGATCGCAGCCTCGATTGGTTCCGTCCCGTAGAAAAACGTGATGGTGGGAATAGGCCCCATATCAACCGTCGCACCGCCCTTGTCATAGCGGTAGAGCACTGCGTTGCCGCCGTAGAGCGTGTTGCCGATCGCGAAATAATGCTGTTTATCCACAGGCTCGAACAGGCCGAACTCGGAAACAATGATACCCGTGCCAGGACTTGCCGTACCGTGATCGACATCCTTCAGGCCCATGAATTCCTGCGCGTCAGCCAGGCTCGTGTAGTTCTCGCGCATTACCCGCCGCTCTCGCGCGTCGATCGTGACAAAATACATCGGTCATCTCCTTGCTGAGACCATATCTGTGGTGTGGTTTGAGACGATTGTCAATACCTCACCCCGTTGTGCGTCGTGTGATACCACCATAGAGAGCGCTGCAATCCCCACCATAAGGGATTGGCTGGGCTCTCACGGACTATCGGGAGGGTCATGACTGCACCATCGATA
>CAZVYV010001073.1:0-1149 GCA_964630985.1 uncultured Occallatibacter sp. | reverse complement strand
CCGCGGCGAATGAAGATGTAGGGGAACCATGACAGGCGACGCCCGCCGTCGTACCAGATTTGAAACCGGCCGATGCCGTCCACAAACCTGCGTCCGTCAAATTGGCAATGACAGCCGTTCCGCTTGCGTTGACGATTTCAAAGCTGTCTGTAACTGATCCACCGACGCGAATTGTTTTTTGATTTGTTCCCAAGGCACCGGGACCAGCAAGCACTAATTGTCCCTGCTGGTTGATCTGATACGCAATATAGGGCGCATCCGTGCCGTCATCGTAAATATAGTTGTAGCCTCCGATCCACTTTCCACACGTACCGTACAGCGGCGATGCACACTGATTGGAAACCTGTATCGCATAGCCCTGTAAACCATTTTGCGCCTGCGCCGCAAAACCTACACCTGTGTTTCCGCCGGTATCGAGCCCGGTTGCACGTATTGAACCGAATTGAACATTCATCGCCAGCGATCCGGCAGTCGATCCTTCGGGATAATATCCAACGTCCGCTTCCAAAGCGTTTGCAAAATTATTGGAATACGAAACGCCGACGTTCGCATTTATTCCGGCGGTGTCTCCCGACGAAACGGCGTTGTTGTAACCGCCGCGTGCGTTCACGCCTAACGCTACGAATTGACCTGGGACCGTTGTCGTTTGCCAATTATTCTTGATCGCGCCGATACCTAATCCAAACGTGGTTGCTGATACCGCTCCGCTTCCGGTGCCCGCGCTGAAATTTCCAATGAACGCCGCGAAGCGTTGTTCTGCTGACGCGCTGCTATCGGTATTCTCGAATAGAAATGGCGTGACGCTATCGTTTATGCCGTCATTGAAGGACGAAAAAGGATATGGGCTGGTAGTCGCAAGGAACTCCTGTTGTGCGCTCGCGCTACCAATGGAAGCGATGAAAAACGCTGTTGCTAACAATGTTCGCATGACGGATCAATCGGGTAAGAGGGGACAAGGGAAAGACGCTTTTTCAACTCGGCGATCTCGTTGACCATGTCCTGACCGATGGCGGCGCATTGCGCGAATTTGTCGGCTTGTTCGTTGCGCTGTCCTCGCAAGACGTTCTGCATTATCTTGATATCGACGCCCCCCATTTTTATTGAGGTTTGCTGTGCGAGCGCATGGCATGGCAGGAGCGCGAGAAGCGC
>CAZVYV010001072.1:0-1150 GCA_964630985.1 uncultured Occallatibacter sp. | reverse complement strand
TTGATCAGGCTGGGATCGGCGGAGGCGCGCACGAGGAAGTCGACGGCGTCCGAGATGGTGTGGCCGTTTACGTGGAGGCTATAGAGGTCGATGCCCTGGCGCCAGGCAAGCTCGGCGATCATGACCAGAGGAGCGAGGGCGAAGCTCTGATAGTGGAGCGCGTTTTCGTGGCGCGTCATTTCAAGCGGTAGCGAACCATCAGGGTTGATTTGTCCGATAGCGCGGAAGTATTGCGAAAGGCCACGGCGGTAGAGCTTGTCGTCCGATGTGAGGATGCCGACCGATGTAGCGCAAAGGGCTCGCCAGTAAGCGTGGTTGTTCTCGTGAGCATCGTCGCCGGGATGGGGATCCTGATCGAACATGTACTCGGTGACTTTGTGCATCCAGGCGAGGATTGCGGCGCGCTGAGCGGCTGGAATGTTGGCGTCGGCTTGGACCACGGACCATGAGAGCGAGATAGAGCTGAGTGTCCACTCGACCTGATACCAGGCCTGACTGCTCTCCTGATAGCTGTAGTCAAGAAGGGAATTGGCGGCGGCCCATTTGGCGAGCAGGTTGGCCACGCAAACGGCTTCGGCGGAGTCTCCGGTTGCGACGTAACGGCCTGCGCCGCGGCTGACTGCGTCGTTCAGTTGGCGGTAAGGGGTGGTGGCGATATTCTCCTGCGGATTGATGGGGCCGTTGCTGCCGCTGAGGTAGTGGTGGGGAATGAACATGACGCCGGAGGGCGGCGCGGGTTGGTCTGAGTTGGTACAGGCGGATTTCCAACTGAGAGCCTCAAGAACGCGAGGAGTAGTGGCGTGGGCCAGATCGGCGCGACGGGCGGATACGTCAATGAAAGAGGCGGAGGGGTTTGTGACGGTGGCTTTCGCGTTGGGGTCTTTTTCAGCGAAGCAGAGCGGGAGGGCGAGGACCAGGAAGGTCGCGAGGAAAATGAAGCGGTGGAGCATACGGAGATTATCGTAATTCAGATACAAGGTTTCAGGTGCGAGGGGTCAGGGAACAAGGATAGCGGGAATGACACAGAGAGAAGCGCGGTGAGCGGATTTGACGGTGTTCACGAACCCAGCGCAAGTTCCAAGTTGTCGTGTGATCGTTGGTCGATGCGAGATCGAATTGCGCTAGAATCGTGGGCAGCAAGTTCCCCCCT